>DATBAA010000217.1:0-7006 GCA_036271755.1 Myxococcales bacterium
CGCGTCACCGCGCTCTTCGAGGCCGTCTGGAGCGGCGCGGAGTGCGCGGCGTGCAAGCTGCGCAGCATCTGTCCGGACCCCATCGGCGAGGCCGCGCCAAGGCCGTCGCGAGTCCGCCTCGGCCATTCCCGCCGCCTCCGCCGGTAGGAGTCGCCGGTCTTCCCATCTCTGCGAGGCAACGGCGCTCATTGGATGGCCGCCATCCGCCGCACCCTCTCGACGAGGTCGAAGCGGGCTTTGGCATGCTCTTCGGCTTCGAGCGCGGCCCCGTGCAGACCGTAGACCTCCCACGCGCCGGAGCGGGCGGCTTCGGGCTGGTCCGACTGGGGATGATCGGGAATGGCGCGCAAGGACCCGAGCAGCGCGTGAGCGACCGGCGCGCCTCCTTCCGCGAGGCACCACTCGACCACGTCCCAGCCATGCGCGGCGTGGCGGCCTTCGTCGCGCGCAAGCTCCAGCACCACCTCGCGCGCGGCCGGGTCCTCGCAGCGCTTCGCCAGCCTGGCCAGCACGCGCGCCGAGATCCCTTCGTGCAGGGCGCCGTCGATCAACGAGTCGACCGCGAGCCTCGCCAGCGCCAGCATGCGAAAGGTCCTTCGCGAGCCGCGCACCGCGGGAAACGCGGCCGGGCTCTCGCTCTTGCCGTCGAGCGCGCGCGCCAGCGAGAAGCAGAGATCGGCGTGGCGGATCTCGTCGAGCGAGTCGCGCCCCGCGTCCTCGAGCAGCTTCGCGGGCGCGCCCAGCGCCATCAAGTCCAGGGTGAGCCTGGCAAAGGCGGCGACCGACGCGTGCTCGGTCCGGCCGTTCTCGCGCCACCGCTCGGCCAGCCGCGGGCGGAGCTCGGGCGGGGCATCCGCCGCCAGCGAAAGGCGCGACCAGTCGCCGCCTTCCGCGAGCGGCGCCAGCTGCACCTTGCCGCGCTTGCGGATCTGCCGGCCGCGCGCAAAGCCGGTCACCGAGAGCGCCGCGAGGACGAAGCCAACGAAGGCGAAGAACGAGCCCACCAGTACCGGCCCGACCGCCACGGCCACCGCCCAGGTGCCGCTCCCGTTGGCCGGCTCGACGATCATCTTCACCACCGCGACCAGGCCCGCGACGACGCCGCAGGCGAAGAAGAGCGCCACCAGACCGAAGCCGGTCACTCCAATCACCTTCTCGACCAGCGGCGGACTCTGCAAATGAAGCAGCCCGGCCAGCACGCCGATTCCGATCATGGCCGCGAGCGCGATGAAGCCGGCAAGGAACGCCTTGACCGCGCCCCTTCGCCAAGGCTCCCACCGCGGCTGCGAGGACGCGAGCCGCAAGGGCTCGCCCTTCGGCGCACTCTCTTCGAGCGGACTTTCAGCCATTGAATTCCCCCTATTTGCGAAGATACGCCTTCGTCTCGCTCCGCACCAACTCGAGCAGGTTGCCCAGGAAGAGGTTCACGTCCACGCGGTGCAGCCCCCAGTTCTCGCGCACCGAGCCGCCGATGATCACGTCGCCGGGAATGTCGCTCGTGCGCCGGCCTTTCGCGTCGCCGTGGAGTGTAATGGCCAGATAGTTGGCCACCTCATTGTGCGCGCACTCCGCGGTGAGCAGCCCCGGCACGGCGACGAACGGCGTCTGCACCGTCGCGCCCACGGCCCACGAATCCAGCCCGTGCGCGCCGAACCAGGCCTGCGCCGGCCCCGAGCCGCCGCCCAGCGCCGCCGGGTTCACGCAGGCGGCCACCGTGCCCGGCCCGCTGCTCCGGCCGAAGAAGGTGTTCGACGGCGGCGGCGCGGTGGCGCGAAAGGAGGCGTAGGCAATGGCGCAGCCCAGATCATTGGCCGAATGGCAGAGCGGAATGTGCTGGAAGTCGCCGCCCACGTCCTTCCCCGCGGGAACCTGCAGCCGGCTTCCCGCGAGAATGGCGGAGAGCAATCGCTTCTGCACCGGCTTGCCGTCGATCTCCCTCTTGATCAACTCGATCAGCACCGCCGAGCCCTGGCTGTGGCCAATCAAGACCACGCCGCGGCCGCGATTGTAGTGCGCGAGGTAGTAGTTCCAGGCGTCGACGACGTCCTGGGTGGCCAGCGCCGGATCCGCGTCGGCCATCGGGCGGCCCAGGATCCGCGCGGTCATCGCCGCAAGCGTCGTCTGCCGGTAGAGCGGCGCGTAGGTGGCGCAGACCGCGCCGAAGCGCGCGAACTGCTGCGCCACCACCCGAAGCTCCTCGGGCCCCGGATGCAGGTCGCTGTTGCCCGTCCGCTGCAGCGAGACGGTGGGGTAGACGTAGAAGCAATCCACCGGCGGGTCCTGCGCGGGCTTGAACTTCTCCACCGCCGTCGAGCCGTCGGCCTGGATGACGGTGGCGTCTTCGTTGGCGTCGCAGGCGCCGGCATGGCCGGGCAAACAGAGCCAGTTCGCGGCGGCGGAGTAGTCGGCAGGCGCGGCAGCCAACAGCGCCAGGAGTGCGAGCATGGGCAGACCCTAACTCGACGAGCGCGGGCGTGCCGTGATACTGAACGTCTGTATGGGTCGCAGCGGTTCAGCCGACTTGCCGCTCCACGGAGGCCGCGTGCCCGAGTGGCTGGCCTCGCGCATGGCCCGCCTCGGCGAGGTGATGGTCGAAGCGCTGGTGCTGGCCGAGGGCCCGCACGGCGTCTTGCGGCGCCTGGCGCATCCGTTCTGGTTCCAAGCGCTGGGCTGCGTGATGGGCATGGATTGGCATTCGAGCGGCATCACCACCTCGGTCCTGGGCGCCTTGAAGCGCGGCCTCGCGCGGCGTGAAGATCTGGGCCTCACCGTCTGCGGCGGCCGCGGCAAGCACTCGCGAAAGACACCCGACGAGCTGAAGGCCTTTGGCGAGCGCACGGGCCACGACGGCAACGCGCTGGCGCGCACCTCGCGGCTGGTGGCCAAGGTGGACAGCGCGCTGGTGCAGGACGGCTTCTCGCTCTACCTGCACGGCTTCATCGTCGCCCGCGACGGAGCCTGGACGGTGGTGCAGCAGGGAATGAATGAAACCGCAAAGCAGGCGCGGCGCTACCACTGGCTCTCGGAGGGAGTGAAGAGCTTCGTCGAAGAGCCGCACGCGGCCATCGAAGGCGCGCCGGGCGGCAGGATCTTGAACCTGACCGACCGCCGCGCCGCCAGATCCCGCGACGCGCTGCAAGACCTCGCCAAGGAGCCGGAGCGCGTGCTGCACGAGCTGCCGCGGCTGCAGATGCCGGGGCACCACGACGTGCGGCGCTCGGACGTCTTCATCCGGCGGCTGCACGCGACGCTGCATGCCGCCAAGGAGAACGGCCCGCGCGACTTTCCCGAGCTGCTGCTGCAGCCGGGCGTCGGCGCGCGCACCGTCGAGGCGCTGGCGGCGGTGGCGGAGGTTCTCCACGGCGCGCCGTCGCGCTTCGCGGACCCGGCGCGCTTCTCGCTCGCGCACGGCGGCAAGGACGGCCATCCCTTCCCCGTGCCGTTGAAGGTCTACGACCAGACCATCTCGGTCCTGAAGCAAGCGGTGTCGGCCGCGAAGCTGGGCCGCTCGGAAAAGCTCGACGCGATCGCCCGGCTCGATACGCAGGCCCGCATCCTCGAGGGCACCGTCAAAGGCCCGGCCCTCGAAGAGTATCTCGAGACAGAGAGAGCAGCTTCCCATCGCTACGGCGGCATGACCGCGGACGGCCCCGCGCAGCCAATGCCAAAGCAAAGACAGCTCTCCCTGCTTTAAGAGAAGAGCAGCGCCTCGTCGTTCGCTACCTTCATCATCTCGCTGTACTGCCGCAGGAACTGCTCGTCGCCGCGCTCCACGCCCGTCTGGAACGCCTCGTCCAGCATGGGCGGATATCCGAGCAGCCACCGCCGCCGCACCTGCCCCAGCTTCCAGAGCGGGCTCACCTTCGCGTCGATGACCTCGAAGCAGGAGATGGGCGCCCAGACATATTCGCCCTCGAGGCCCACGAAGACCCAGAGGCCCGCCGGCAGGTTGATGCTCTTCCCCACCTCGCTGGCCGGACCCGCGTAGGCCTCCAGCGCCAGCACGACGTATTCACGGCCCACGTCGAGCCTGAAGGGAACGTCGCCGGCCGTCCTGTCCAAGCATTTCACCCGCATCCAAAGCCTTTCGAAAGACTCACCCTGCCGCCAGCACCGGCACGGCGTTTCGGGGCAGGACGGCCGTGAACACCGACCCGCGGCCCAGCTCGCTCGTCACCCGCAGCGTCCCGCCGTGCGCTTCGACGATGCGCCGCGAAATGTAGAGACCCAGCCCCAGGCCGCTGATGCTGGTGTAGTTCACGGCCCGCTCGTACGGCTCGAAGATGCGCTTCATGTCCTCGACGGCGACGCCAATGCCTTGATCGCGGACTTGAATCACCGCGTCTTCGCCCGACTGCGACAGCGCGAGGACGATTGGTTTGCTGGAGCCGTACTTGATTGCATTGGTCAGCAAGTTCACCACCACCTGCTCGATCCGCAACCGATCCCAGCTGCCTTCCACGGGCCCGTCTACCTCGACGGCGAGCTTGCAACCGGCTGATTCCAACTCGTTCTTGAACTGCTCTTGCAGCTCGAAGACCAGGTCTTTCAAATCAAAGACCGCCCGCGACAAATGAAACAAATGGCCGCTGCGCAGCCGGCTGAAGTCGAGCATCTCTTCGATGAGCCGCATCAAGCGCGAGAGCTGGCGATCGGACTGGTCGACCATCTTCATCACCCGGTCGGGCGCGAGCGCCTGCAAGTTGCCGCGGGCGACGTTGCGCTTGGCCAATTGCGCCTGCAGCCGCATGCTGGTGACGGGCGTGCGCAGCTCGTGCGAGCAGATGCTCAAGAGGTCGTCGCGGGCGCGCAGCGCCTTCTCCAGCTCGACGCTTCGCGCGCGCTCGCGGGCGAAGAGAAAGGCCCGCTCCAAAGCCAGCGCGCATTGGCCGGCGATAGCCACGGCATAGTCGCGCGTGCCTGCGTCGAAGAGCACCTCGCTGGTGAAGCCGAAGCCCGCCGCCGCGAGGACCTGGCCGTTCAGCTTGATGGGCAGCCCCACGAACGCGTGCGGCTGCAGCGCACCCGTCAGCTTCGCCATCAGCGGAAAGCGCTCGAAGAGCTCTTGTTGATGCTCGATGAAGAGCGGTTCGCCGGTGCGCAGCACCTCGGCCACCGGCGACTCGGCGTCCGCCGGCATGTTGTTCCAGCGCGCGGCCAGCTCCTCGGGAAAATTCAGCGACGCGACCAGCTCGAGCGTCTCCGCGCCTTCGGGTCGCCGCACCACCGCACCCGCCCGCGCGCCCAGCGCCTCCAGGCCGCGCTCCAGCAGCAGATCGCCCACCTGCTGCACGTCCATGGCCTGCGCCAGCGCGGCGGTCACCGACTGCAGCCGCTCGATGCGCTGCCGCGACTTCACCTGGTGCGTGACCTCCACCGCGAAGGTGAGCACGCCCGCGAGCTCGCCGTTGACGTCGCGCCACGCCTGGTAGACGAAGTCCCAATTCGAGTCGCGATAGCTGCCGTCCGCGAGCCGCACGCGCATCGGCATCTCGGCGACCTGGCGGGCGACGCCGGTGCGGTACACCTCGTCGAAGAGCTCGAAGAAGCCTTGCCCTTCGAGCTCCGGCAGCGCCTCGCGCACGCCCAGGCCTTGCACGTCCCGGCCCAGCGCCTGCGTGGTGAGGGGGTGGACGAACTCGAAGACGTGCTCGGGCCCGCGCTGGATGTTGATGATGGTGGGCGCTTGAATGAAGAGCGAGTGGAGCCGCGTGCGCTCCATCTCGGCCTCCTTGCGCGCCTGCTGCTCGCTGGCCAGGAGCTCCTGCTGCGACCGCTCGGCCAGGGCGCGCCTGGCGTCGGACTCCGAGAGGTAGAGGCCGGTCTGGAAGGCCATCCAGGAGAAGAGCACCACGTTGCCCGCCACGCGCAGCAGCACGCCGAAGTCGGCGTCGAACCAGCCGAGCTTGGTGCCTTCGACCTGGATGAGGTTGACGAGCGGCGGCACCACCACCGCGCAGACCAGGAGCTGGCGCCCTACCCTGCCGGCGACGGTCTGCCCGGCGACGGCGGCCATGAAGCCTTCGTCGCGCCAGGAGAGCAGCGCGGCGGTGGTGAGCGCGATGAAGAACACCGAAGTGTGGACCGCGATCTGCGTATAGAAGGCCGAGCCGAACGAATAGCTGACGCCGCAGAGGTAGCCGACGAAGCCCTGGAAGGAGATGACCCAGGCGATGAGCACCAGGCTCTGCGCGATGAGGTGCGGCCGGCGGAAGCGCAGCTCGCGCAGGAAGAGCGCGGCGCCGATGAGGGCGAAGTTGAGGCAGGTGACCGGCGCGAAGCGGCCCGGCGGCCAGCGCGTCTTCATCGCCTCCGGGTCGGGGAAGAGCAGCTCGTCGACGCGCAGGTCGAGCTTGAAGAGGTATTCGCACGCGGTGCCCAGCGCGAGCGCGACGATGAGGCCGGCGATGGCCAGACCGAAGATCCGGCGCGCGCGGCCCTGGCGCGAGGCGAGGAGAAACGTCGCCGCGGCGAGGCCGATGAAGCCCACCGCGGTGTTGGCCTTCATCGTGATGTAGCCGGGCATGACGGACTTGAAGGCGCGAATGTCCCAGGTCCAACCCGCGAGAACCAAAATGCCGCCCGCAGCGACAAACGCCAGAAGCCGGTTCAGCGCTCGCGACGGTTTGTGATCTATAGAAGGCGCCATGACTGAGCGAGTCTACTTACAAGATCCCTACGTCACGACTTTTCGCGCGCGCGTGGTCGAGCTGCGCGACGTCGCGGGAAAGCCCGCCGCCATCCTCGACAAGAGCGCCTTCTATCCCGAAGGTGGCGGCCAGCCAGGCGACCGCGGTGTGCTGGGCGCCGCGCAGGTCCTGGACACCCAGGAGCTGGCTGGCGAGGTGCTGCACCTGCTCGACCGGCCGCTTGCCTTGGGTGAGGTCGACGCGCAGGTCGACTGGCAACGACGCTTCGATCACATGCAGCAGCACCACGGGCAGCACCTGCTCTCGGCCGCCTTCGAGACTGTGGGGTTGCAAACCATCTCCTTCCACCTGGGCGA
>DATBAA010000218.1:0-4733 GCA_036271755.1 Myxococcales bacterium
GATTGCGTCCACCGTTTGGGGAGGCAGGCCGCCAAAGAACGAAGTGCCGGAAAGGAAGCTACGCAGCTCGTCCATACAGGGTGGATGATTACGCCTTTCATCGGCCCGCCGCCACTACCGCAGCGCGGGGGCTTTGACGCAGAGCGCGCCCTGGCGCTGGTTCTCGCCGGTGTCGACGCGCTCGTACGGCGCCACGAACTCGCCGCTCTTCTCGATTTCTAGCCGGATCTTCTCGCTCCGCTCCACCGCGTTGCAGGCCGCCCGCGAGTGGGAAGCACGCTCGGCGGGGCTTCCCGCCGCTGCCAGGGCGTTGTGGGCGCGCGCCGCCTGCGTCAAGCCGCGGGCAATCCAGGCCCGCACCACCGTGCTGGGGGTCATCGCCTCGTGGCTGGCCACGGACTTCTCCGCGGCGGCCAGCGCCAGGGCCGGCTTGCCCTCGCCCAGGAGCGCCGAGGCCAGCCGCACCTGATCGGCCGCGGACGTGGTGCGGGCAGCCGCGTTCTGCGGGTCGGCCAGGAGCGCGCCTTCGGAGAGCTGCAGCGCGTTTTGCAGATTCTCCACCGCTTCGGCGTAGAGACCGGCCGTGGCCAGGTTCTCGCCGAGCGCGCCGTAGCTGTAGGAGAGGTCGAGCGTCGCCTGGGCGTGCGGCTCGCTGGTCTCGGTGCGCGAACGGTCCAGCGAGACGGCCCTGCGCTCCATCTCCCGCGCCTGCTCGGGGGCGCCGGTCACCTCGAGCAGGCCGGCCACGTACTTGGTGGCGAGCGCGATGTTGCGCCGGGCGTTCAGGTTGGCCGGATTCTGCGCGGCGATCTTCTCGAAGATCTCCATCTCCTTCTTGCGCCAGACGAGCGCCTCCGGATAGTTGCCGGCGACGCTCAGCACCGCGCCCAGCGCGTCGTAGGCCATGCCCAGGCGCTTGGCCGGCTTGCCTTCGTCGTGCGGCATCTTCTCGAGGATGCCGATGGCGCGCTGGTTCAGCTGGATGCTGCCGCTGAAGTCTCCGGTGTGCAGCCGCTGGAAGCCGACGTTGCCCAGGGTCAGCGCCAGCGCGCCGTTGCCCTCGTCGTTTTTCGGGGCCTTGGCCGCCAGCCGCTCGCGAATGGCCAGCGCCTTCTCGTAGTTCGCCTCTGCCGCTTTGTAGTCGCCCAGGCCGTTGTTGGCGCCGCCTTCGACCTCGCCCAGCTTTTCGTAGGCCGTCGCGAGGTCGGCCTGCAGCGAATCGTCGCCGGAGCTCTCTTTGGAGAGCGACTCCAGGTACTCCTCGGCGCGCGTCACCACCAGGTGCCGGGCCTTGGTCGAGCCGGGCAGGTCCTGGATGGCGTCGTGGAACTCGAAGAGGAACGAGCCGGCCAGCTTGCGCACGTCATCGAAGCGGCGCTCGGCGCGGGCGCGGGCGCGCAGCGTGGCGACGAAGGCCACGCCCAGCGCGGCCATGACCAGCAGCGAGAGCGAGACGCCGATGCGGTGGCGCGCCGCGAACCGCGTGGCCGCGTACAAGTTGCCGCCCTGCCGCGCCAGCACCGGCAGCGCCCAGAGGTGGCGGTCGACGTCCGCCCGCAGCTCTTCGACGGTGGAGTAGCGCCTGGCAGGCTCCTTGCGCAGCGCCTTGAGGACGATGGCGTCCAGATCGCCCTTGAGCGCCGGCACGATGCTGGACGGCCGCGGCGGATCGTCGTCGCAGACGGCCCGGGAGAGCCGCTCGTAGCTCGTGTCCTTGCCGCCGAAGGGCCGCTTGCCGCTCAGAAGAAGATAGAGCAGCACGCCCAGGGAAAAGACGTCGCTGGCCACGGTGATGGGCTCGCCGCGGATCTGCTCCGGGCTGGCGAACGCCGGGGTGAGAAAGCGCTGCGTCTGGATGGTCTCTTCGGTGCCGGGCGCGAGCAGCTTGGCGAGGCCGAAGTCGAGCAGCTTGACCTGGCCTTCGGCGGTGACCAGCACGTTGCCGGGCTTCAGGTCGCGGTGGACGACGAGGTTCTTGTGCGCGTGCTGCACCGCCTCGCAGACGGAGAGAAAGAGCCGCAGCCGCCTGGTGGTCGAGAGCTTCTGCGCGTCGCAGAACTTGTCGATGGGCTCGCCCTCGACGTACTCGAGGACGAAGTAGGGCAGGCCGTCCTGCGTCTGGCCGCCGTCGAGCAGCGCGGCGATGTTGGGGTGCGCGAGGCCCGCCAGGATCTGCCGCTCGTGGCGGAAGCGCGAGACGACGAAGTCCGTGTCCATGCCGCGGCGGATGATCTTCACCGCCACCGTCTTCTCGTAGGCGCCGTCGGTGCGCTTTGCCAGGTAGACGGTGCCCATGCCGCCGTGGCCGATCTCGCGCAGGATCCGGTAGGGCCCCACGGATTCGGGCGGCTTCTCGTCGGGAGCCAGCTCGCCCAGCTTGACGACGGGCTCGTCCAGGCTGGAGGTCTGCTGCGCAGACGAGAGCAGCTTCTCCACCTCGGGCCGCAGCGAGGGGTCTTCCTTGCAGCCGGCGTCGAGGAAGATCTCGCGCGCTTCTCCATGCAGCTCGAGCGCGCCGCCGAAGAGCTCTTTCAGCTTCTTCCAGCGCTCGGGGGTCATGCCGCGGTCAGCTTCTCGTGCAGCCAGGCGCGGGCCATGGCCCAGTCGCGCATGACGGTGGCGCGCGAGACGCCCACCGCCTCGGCCGTCTCTTCCACTGAGAGCCCGCCGAAGAAGCGCAGCTCGACGATGCGCGCCTGGCCGGCGTCGAAGGTGACCAGCTCTTCCAGCGCCGCGTCGAGGGCCAGGACGTCGACGTTGAGGCCGCCCGGCGCAGCTGCCATCTCCTCGGTGAGCGCGATCTTCTGCGAGCCGCCGCCTCGCCGCTGGGCGGTGGCCTTGCGGGCGTAGTCCACCAGCACCCGCCGCATCAGCACCGCCGCCACGGCGAAGAAGTGGGCGCGGCTCTTCCACTCCACCCGATCCTGATCGACGAGCCGCTGGTACACCTCGTGGACCAGCGCGGTGGGCTCCAGCGTGTGGCCGTCGCGCTCACCGCGCAGTTGCCCGCGCGCCAGCTTGCGCAGCTCTTCGTAGACGAGCGGAATGAGCTCTTCACGAGCCTTGGGCTCGCCCTTGCTGATGGCGAGCAGCAGCGCGGTGACGTCCAGGTTGGTGCCGCTGCCCATACCGTAAAAATACGGGTATGTAGGACACGGGTCAAACATCTAAATCTGTTCCGGGTCTCTTGTGAGGGGTGTCACTTCGGGGGTAGCACCTGCCTTGAGGAACTCTGCGTGAACAAAGTGGTCTTGCTGGTCGACGATGACGCCGACTCCGCCGAGGTGGTGGCAGAGCTGCTCTCCACGCGTGGGCTCACCGCGCGTATCGCCACCACCGGCGCCCAGGCCCTGGCGCTCTACGAATCGCTGAAGCCGGCGCTGGTCATCTCCGATCAGAAGCTGCCCGACATCGAAGGGACCGCGCTGGTGGCCAGGCTGCGCGAGAAGTTCGACATTGGTCCGGCGCTCTTCATGACCGGCCTCAAGTCGTCGGTGAAGTGCCGGCCCACCGACGTGGTGCTGGAGAAGCCGGTGGACTTCGATACCCTGCTGAGCGTGGTCGACCGCCTCCTCGAGAGGCGATGATCGCCATCCTGCTCGCTTTGCTCGGGCAGGCTGCCGCGGTCAAGGTGGGCTTGTCCCTGCCGACGCAGCGGGAGGAGCGCTGGGTCCGCGAGCGCAAGCGCATGGAAGAGGAGGCGCGCAAGCTGGGCATCGACCTGCGCGTACAGGTGACGGACAACGACGCCGGCCGGCAATTGGCGCAGTGTGAAAACCTCATCTCGCAAGGCGTTCAAGTCCTGGTGCTGGCGCCGCACGACGGGTCCAGCGCGGCGGTCATCGTCGAGATGGCCGCGCGGGCGCACGTGCCGGTCATCAGCTACGACCGCCTCGTGACCAACGCCCGCGCGGACTACTATTACCTGTCCTTCGACAACGTGAAGGTCGGCGAGATGCAAGGCGAGTTCATCGTGGGCCGCGTTCCCAAGGGCAACTACCTGGTGCTCGCGGGCTCGCCCACCGACAACAACGCGACCCTGTTCCGCCAGGGCGCCATGACCGTCCTGCAGCCGCTGGTGGCGCGCGGAGACATTCATGTCGTCATGGACCAGCCGGTGAAGGATTGGCAGCCAGCAGAGGCGCAGAAGCTGTGCGAGCAGGCGTTGACGGCCAGCCAGAACCACATCGACGCGGTGGTGGCGCCCAACGACGGAACGGCCGGCGGCTGCATCCAGGCGCTGGCGGCGCAGGGGCTCGCGGGCAAGGTGGCCATCACCGGACAGGACGCGGAGCTCTCCGCGGCCATTCGCATTCTCTCGGGCACGCAGAGCATGACGGTCTTCAAGGACACGCGCGATCTGGGGCGCAAGGCCATGGAGATGGCTTTGCAGTTGGCGAGCGGGAAGCCCGTCGAGACGGGCGGGCGCGTGGTGAACAACGGCCGGCGCGACGTGCCTTCGGTGCTGCTGCCGCCGACGGTGGTGACGCGGGAAAACCTGGACGCGGTGCTCATCCAAAGCGGATACTTGAGCAAAGAGGCAATCCATAGGAAGTGAGTTGGCGTGCTTTTGGAGATGCGCCACGTCAGCAAGACCTTCCCGGGCGTCAAGGCGCTCCAGGACGTCAGCTTCGAGGTGGGCAAGGGAGAAATCCACGCGCTCATCGGCGAGAACGGGGCGGGCAAGTCGACGCTGATGAAGATCCTCAGCGGGGTTTATCCGTACGGCACTT
>DATBAA010000219.1:0-3682 GCA_036271755.1 Myxococcales bacterium
CGCTGCCTCGCGGGGCTCGACAAACCGCAGCAGGGCTTCATCCGCCTGGGCTCCGAGACGTGGTTTGATCAAGGCCTCTTCGTCCCGCCGCAGCGCCGCAAGGTCGGGATGCTCTTCCAGGACTACGCGCTCTTCCCGCACCTGACCGCGCGGCAGAACCTCGAATACGGCGCGACGCCCGCCGAGGCTTCTAGAGCTGCCCAGCTGCTGCGCATCGAGCCGCTCTTGCAGCGCAAGCCCGGGCAGCTCTCTGGCGGCGAGCGCCAGCGGGTGGCGTTGGCGCGCGCGCTCGCGACGAAGCCGCGGCTGCTGCTGCTCGACGAGCCGCTCTCCGCGCTCGATGCTCCCGCGCGGGAAGAGCTGCGCCTGGAGCTGCGCGCGGTGCTCCTGGCCGCCAAGGTGCCGGCCCTGGTGGTCACGCACGATCGCATCGAGGCGCTGGCATTGGGAGACAAGCTGGCCGTCCTCGCCGAAGGCTCCATCCGCCAGCTGGGGCCGGTGCACGAGGTGTTCAGCGCGCCCAGGGATCTGCTGGTCGCGCGCGTGGTCGGCACCGAGAACGTCGCGCCGGCGCGCATCGTCAGCCGCGAGCAAGGCCTCGTGCAGGTGGTGGCCGGCGAAGCGCGGCTGTCGGCCATCGATCCAGGCGGTTTGTCTGACGATGTCTACGCCTGCATCCGCGCCGAGGAAGTGATCCTCGAACGGGCGCCGCTGGCCCACACCAGCGCGCGCAACGAGCTGCCGGCGACGGTGGTTTCACTGACGTCCGAAGGCCCGCTGGTGCGCGTCGTCCTCGACTGCGGCTTTCGCCTGGTGGCGCTGGTGACGCGAAATTCCGCGTACGATCTAGAGCTTGCGCAGGGCGCGCGCGTCGCGGCCTTGATCAAAGCGCCCGCCATCAAGTTGATACCGCGCTGAGGCTTGTTTCGCTCTCGGTGCTCTGGTATTTCCGAAGACAGCATGCGCTGGCTTCTCCTCAGCCGCTGGGCCCGATCACTCGCCATCGTCGGCGTGTATCTGCTCGCGCTCCAGTCGCTGGGGCTGCCGCGCTTCGCCGTCGATCCGGACGACTGCTGCTGCCACGCGCGCAGCGCCTCGTGCCACTGCAAGTTCTGCACGCACGTCCGCGAGCTCGAATCGAACACGCCTCTGCTGCAGAGCTGCGGCGCCACCAACGCGCCCGTCGCCATCATCGCCGTCGATCCTGCGCTGCCGGCCGTAGAGCCGCTGCCGCAGCCGCGTCTTGCGGCGCTGCCTCCTCGCGAGGCTCCGCCGCGCATCGTGCAAAGCCCTCCAAGAGAAGTGCCCACGCCGCCACCGCTCGCCTGAGCGAGTAGTACCCCGGTTTTCCTTTCAGCCCGGTGTATCGCGCCCCTGCTGCTTTGCAGCGGGAGCGGTGGCTCGTTCGGCCTTCAACAACTTCTTCTTGGAGAAACCATCATGCGCACTCTCGCGCTAGTCGTCACACTTGCTCTCGTTCTCGTTTCGTCTCCCGTTCTTGCCTGCTCCGTCTGCGGCTGCGATCCCACCGGCGGCAACCTCAGCCTCGATCGTCCTACCGAGAGCGAGCTGCGCTTCTCGGTGGAGGACCGCTACCTCGCCAAAGAGTCCGGCACGGAGGACGAGCACGAAGGCGAGAAGGAAGACCGCATCAACCTGCGCTTCCAATACTCGCCGCCCATCCCGCGGCTGTCACTCCAGCTGGACGTGCCCATCTATGCCTGGAAGGCGCACTTTGGCGCGGACGGCATCCAGGACGACACCACCCAGGGCCTCTCGGACATCTCGCTCACCGCGCGCTATGAGCTCCTGCACCTGGACGGCTTCCGCCACGTCTTCGCGCTGCTGGGCGGCGTCAAGGCCCCCACCGGCGCCAACAACCACCTCGCCAAGATCGACGGCGACACCGTCGACGAGCACAAGCAGATCGGCACCGGCACCTGGGACGAGACCGTCGGCCTCTCCTATACCTTCGGCGACTTCCCGACCGTCGCGTACGCCTCGGTGGCCGCGCGCTTCAACGGCACCAACGCCCGCCAGAACCACTACGGCAACGCCTTCTTCGGCGTGGTCGGCGTGCGCCGCACCATCCTGGAGAGCAAGCGGCTCTACTTCGCCATCGACGCCCAGGGCCGCAACGCGGGCAAGGACACCACGCCCGACCTCGTCTACGACGAGAACAGCGGCGGCT
Source organism: Myxococcales bacterium (assembly GCA_036271755.1). Classification (GTDB taxonomy): domain Bacteria; phylum Myxococcota; class Myxococcia; order Myxococcales; family 40CM-4-68-19; genus 40CM-4-68-19. The sequence goes on from DATBAA010000219.1 coordinate 2,192, forward strand.
TCGTCGGCTACGGCGTCGGCACCATCGGCTTTGCTTTCACCAACAACCTGCTCGCGCGCTTCGTGCTGCAAGTTCCGGTGGTGAAGCAGCTCAACGGCGTGCAGGATGAGCATCCCGTGTACTTCCTCGCGCTCGCCTACGACCTGCCGATGGGCCCCCGTTGAGGTTCGCGCTGGCATTGCTGCTGACGGCCGCGTGCGCTCGCGCGCCGTTGACCTCGATGCCAGCGTTCACGGTGAAGACCATGGACGGCGCGCCCGTGCGGTTGGACGGGCTGCGCGGTCCGGCGCTGGTCGATCTCTGGGCCACCTGGTGCATGCCCTGCGCGCACGCGCTGCCGTTCTATGCGCGGCTGGCGAAGGAGACGGGCATTCACGTGGTGGCCATCAGCATCGACGCCGAGGATCAGCCCGTGCGCGAGTGGCTTTCGCGCAACCAGGTGCCCTTCGAGATCCTGCGCGACCCGGGCGGCGATGTCTCGGAGCAGCTGCACATGCGGCTGATGCCGACCTCGTTCCTCATCGACGCGCAGGGCAGGGTGGTGAGCCGCCACGACGGCTTCACCGACGAGGACGAGCCGGAGATCGAACGCGAGGTCCGCGCGCTGATGAAGTGAGCTCGTGCCGCACCAACGTCGCGATGAAGAAGGCCACGAGCCAAGATGTTACCGCGTGAGATGGGTGAGCTTCGAGCCGAGCATCTGCTCTTGATGCGCGGCCATCTGCTTACGCCAGCCGAGCCGGAGCAGCCACACCGACGGCTCGCGCAGCGGCGCCTCCGCGCTGGACGCGAAGCGATCCCTCCACGACCAGGCCAGCGTCTCCCGCGCGTGATGCCGGTAGTTCTCGAAGACATACTTCAGCGTGTTCGCTACATCGCGCGGCGAGCTCATCACCCGCGCGTGATACCGGTCGGCAAAGACCGTACCGCGCCGCCCGATGGAGCGGTTGAGCGCGACCGCGACCCGCACCGCCAAACCCTTCATGCCGCGCGAAAGCGCGTGCCGGCCTTCGGCCTCGACGATCAAGTGCAGGTGATTCCCCTGCACCGAGAAGTGCACCACCTGCATGCCCAGATGGCCGCTGCCTGCGTGAAACGCGCGCTTGAGCACCTCCAGCCGGCGCTGCGTCCGTAAGTTGCCGACGTCCGGCCGCATGCGCTGCGTGACGTGCAGCGGATTGCGCGCCGCGAACTCCGGCCGCGGCACGTGCGGCACCCCAACCCCGAGCAACCCCGGATGCGGCAACGTCCGCGGCCTCCCAGCTCCGCGCCGTTTGCCACCCCGTTTGGGCAGCGCCAACTCCAGTTGTTTCGAGAATCGCATTTTGAAAAGCATACAATTATTTCTACAGGGTGTGGATCACCGCCGGAGCGCTGAAGCTGAAAACGCGAGGAGGCTTGCAAGGGAAAGTTGAGAACGGGAAGCTCCATTTCGATGAGCAAACCAAACGGCCTCGCCAAAGGCCGAGGAGCTTCCCGCGATGGAGAATC
>DATBAA010000220.1:0-2098 GCA_036271755.1 Myxococcales bacterium
ATCGCCGGAGTCGGGCACGGTGGTCATTCTCCCCGCGCGGCGCGGTTTCGCAACGACAGCAGCGAGGACGAGAGCAGCACCAGCAAGCAGACGCTCCCCAGGACGACGTAGCGGTGCACGAGCACGCCCGCGCTCCAGCCATAGGTGTCGCTGAGCGCGCTCGGATCGGACAAGCCAACGCCCTCGTTCATGCCGAAGGGAATCAGATCGGGGTCGGTGCGCGCGCCCCACCAGAGCGAGAAGACGTCCGCGAAGGCGGCCGCGCCGATGACGAGGAAGCCCCAGCGCAGCCAGCCCTTGTGCAGCGCGGAGCCGGGCCGGACGTACAACGTCAGCATCAGCAGCGTGCCGAGCAGCAGGCAGCCGCCGTCTCCCATGAAGAGGACCAGCTGGTGCGCGGCGCTTTCGGAGAGAACGCCGGTGCAGACGATCTGCAACCCGATGAGGCCGATGAAGACCCAGCGCAAGGCCGGCTTCGCGACCGCTCCGAAGATCAGCGCGACGAGCAACACCAGCGAAAAGAGGTGAGACCGCTCGGCCGACATGGGCGTCAGCCAGGGCCCGGGAAAAGCGAGATAGCCGCACAGCCAGGCCGCGGTCGCGTGCCCCAGCTCGTGGACCCACATGCCGAAGAAGAGGCGCAGCAGAAAGCGCGCGCCGAAAGCGCAGAGCAAGAAAGCGAGGCCGAGCGCCACCGGGACGCCGAAGATGCGCAGCCTGCGTTCCAGGACCGCGTCGTCTTCGGCGAGCTCGAACGTCACCGCGTCCGCAGGCGGGCCGCGTCGGGCGGGCCTTCCAGGAGCGAGGCGCGGTCTTGCGTCGTCGCGGGCAGCGCCGCCTGTCCGGTCAGCGCGCCCTCGATGTGCGCCAGCCGCTCCTCGATGGCGAGGAGCCGCTGGTCCGTGCTCTGCGGCATCCGCTGCGACTCCAGCTCCAGCTCCTTCATCCGCAGCGTGTGGTTCTTGATGATGAAGATGATGCCCGCCGGCAGCCCGAACACCGCCAGGACGGAGACGATGGGGATCAAGGCGTGCAACAAGCTGCTGAAGCTGGCGGGGTCCATGCCCCTTGTTCTACCAGACCCCGCAGCGGTTGGCAGGAGCCATGGGAGCGCCCTCTTTGCAGCTGAACGCCTTGGCGAAGTCGGGGTTGTCGCTGACCGGGCCGTTGACGCGCCACTGCGGCACCGAGTGCTCGTTGGTGGTGGCCTGCAGCTTCAGCGCTTGCGGCCGCGAGTTGGTGCACCAGGCCTGGGCAAAGGAGATGAAGAAGTCGCGGTCGGTCTTGGCGTCGGCCTTGCCGTTCTTCGCGTGCAGCGCGGAGAGCGCCATCTTCAGGCCGCCGATGTCCGCCAGGTTCTCGCCCAGCGTCAGATCGCCGTTCAGGTGCACGTCGTCCGACGCGACATAGCCGGAGTACTGCTTCACGACGCACGAAGCGCGCTCGATGAACCGGTCGCTCACTTCCTTGGACCACCACTCGCGCAGGTTGCCGTCGCCGTCGAAGAGGCGGCCGTCGTTGTCGAAGCCGTGCGTCAGCTCGTGGCCCATCACCATGCCGGCGGCGCCGTAGTTTGCCGCGTTGGCGCCATCGGGCTTGAAGTAGGGCACCTGCAAGATACCGGCGGGAAAGACCATCTCGTTCAACGACGGGTTGTAATAGGCGTTGACCGTCGGCGGCGTCATGCCCCACTCGGCGCGGTCGACCGGCTTGCCGATCTTTGCCAGGTCGCGCTTCGTCTCGAAGCGGGTGGCCTCGATGGCGTTGGCCAGCGGCGAGTCGCGGGTGATCTTCATCGCCGTATAGTCGCGCCAGCTCGCCGGGTAGCCGACCTTGTTGTTGATCTTCTGCAGCTTCTCGAGCGAGGCCTTGCGCGCGGTGTCGTCCATCCAATCGACGGCGGCGAGGTTGCGCTGGAACGCGCCCTCGATGCCCTCGATCATCTCCTTCGCCTTGGCCTTGCCCTCGTCTCCGATGGTGGTCACCACGAACGAGCGTCCCAACGCCTCACCCAGCGCGCGGTCGGTCTGGGCAACGCAGCGCTTCCAGCGCGGCAGGAGCGCCTTCGTTCCGCTGAGCGCGCGCGTCATGTTGAACG
>DATBAA010000221.1:0-1532 GCA_036271755.1 Myxococcales bacterium
GCTGTTCGCACCGGCATCCTGCGCGGTCTCTATAAATACAAGGCTGCGGACAAAGCAGCACAAGTCCAGCTCTTCGGCTCCGGCCCCATCCTCAACGAAGCCCTCCGCGCGCAGCAGATCCTCGCCGAAAAGTACTCCATCGCCGCCGACGTCTGGAGTGTCACCAGCTACAACGAGCTCCGCCGCGATGCGCTCGAAACCGAGCGCTGGAATCGTCTGCATCCCGCCGAAAAAGAGCGCGTGCCCTACCTCGTCACCGCACTGGCCAACGCCAAAGGTCCCATCATCGCCGCCAGCGACTACATGAAGTCGCTGCCCGACGCGCTCACCCCCTGGCTTGGACAGCGTCTCGTCTCCCTCGGCACCGACGGCTTCGGCCGCTCCGACAACCGCGAGCACCTCCGCCGCCACTTCGAGATCGACGCCGAATCCATCGTCGCCGCCACACTCTCCAGGCTCTCGCGCGAAGGCGTCATCAAGCCCAAGATTGCGGCCCAGGCCCTCGCCGATCTCGGCCTGTCCACCGAAGGCATAAGCCCGGCCAAAGCCTAGCGGCCAACCTTCCCGCGCGACACAGCTTCCATTCCCCAGAGCTTCACGAGAGGTCCACGGTTTGGCCGACAATCCGCTTCTGCCGCAACATCGGCTCCGCGAGCTGCACGCTCTTATGCTGCGCGTTCGCCAGCTTGAACGCCGCCAGCCGCATCCCTCCGCGCGCGAGGCGCTGCTCGCCGCCATGCTGCTTCATCTCTCTCCCGGTGATCTTCTCTCTGGCCCACCCGGCGACCGCACTCTCCGAGAGCTCGCGCCTACCTCCACCTCCGCTACTCCCCAGCCTGACCTGCCCGCCAGCCTCCGTCTTCCGCTCTGTGCCGGAGCGGCCCGCGGCATGCAAGCCGCCGCAAACAATCTGCCACCCGGCCACGCAACCACTCTCGTTGTGGCCTACACAGCAGCCCCCGCCCGCGAGCCCGGCTGGCCCGACGCCATCACCTGGGCGCACCGCGATCGGCTTCCATTCCTTCTCGTCTGCGCCGACTCCACCGCAGGCCGCGCCCCACGCACGTCCTCTCGCGCAAAAGCCGAACCCATCACCTGGCCTGCCGTCAGCCGCCTCGCCAGCAAGCTCCACCTTCCACTCTTCCCCGTCGACGGCGATGATGCCGTAGCCGTCTTCCGTGTCATGCAGGAAGCCGCCGCCCGGGCGCGCGATCATGGCGGCCCGTCGATCCTCTGGGCCGTTCAAAGCACCGCTCGCCTTCCTCGCCGGCAGCAGCCGCTCGGCCGGCTTGAAGCGTACCTCGCCGCTCGCGGCATCTCACTCCAGGGGTAGTTGCGCTGTGCGATTCCTGCCACGCGTCAGCCGCTCGTTCGACCGGTACACTGACCTCATGCGTCTCCCTCGGCCTCGGCGGCAGCCCGTCTCGCGCATCTGTCTCCTCTCGCTCTTGACGGCAGCGACAATCCTTGCCGGCCAGACGCTCTCTCCTGCCCAGACGCCCGCATCAATTCCACCCGCAACGCCTATACCC
>DATBAA010000222.1:0-1556 GCA_036271755.1 Myxococcales bacterium
CGCGGGCGAGGTGCCCTTGACCACCTGGGCCAGCTTCCACCCCAGGTTCACCGCGTCCTGGACGCCGAGGTTGAGCCCCTGTCCGCCCGCTGGAGAATGCACGTGCGCCGCGTCGCCGGCCAGCAGCACGCGCCGCTCGCGGTAGGCCGCCGCCTGCCGCGTCGTGTCGGTGAACCGCGAGAGCCAGGTGACGCTGTGGATGCCGTAGTCGCTTCCGTAGACGGCAACCAGCGCCTGGCGCAGCTCGTCCAGGGCCGGCTTGTCGCCCCGCTGGAGCTGTTGCTCCACCGACACCACCCGCACGCGCTTCCCGTCCTCGAGCTTGCCGATGGCGTGGACACCCCGGGAATCACGGCGGAGGCCGAAGGGAGGCTCGCCGGTCATCTCGGCCTCCGCGATCAAGTAGCTGATGGAGGGGTCCCATCCGGGAAAGTCGATGCCGGCCTTCTTGCGGACGAGGCTGCGGCCGCCGTCGCAGCCGGCGAGATACTGCGCCCGCAACGAGCGGCCGCCGGAGAGCTGCACGTCGACGCCGGACTCGTCCTGGGCGAAGTCCGTCACCTCGAGCCCGCGATAGATGGGCACCGCCAGCTCGGAGACCCAGCCGGCCAGGATGCGCTCGAAGCGGTCCTGCGAGAGCGCGAGCCCGTAGTCGTGGCGGGTGGGAAAGTCGCTGATGTCGAGCGGAATGCCGGCGAACGCCGCCACCTGCATGGCCTTGCCCTGCGAGAGAAACCGCTGGGCGATTCCGCGCTGATCGAGCAGCTCGAGGGTGCGCGAGTGCAGACCGCCCGAGCGCGAGCCTTCCAGGTCCTGGTTCAGGCGCCGCTCGACGATGGCGACGTCGACCCGCGCCAACGCCAGCTCGCCCGCCAGCATCAGCCCTGCCGGACCTGCTCCAGCGATGAGGACCTGGTGCATGGCGAGGTGTTACGCCGGAGCTGGGGCGGCCGGGTGCTTCACCGGCGCGGCGTGCTTCTTGTTCCGCGAGGACAACCGGTCGAGCACCACGTAGATGACGGGCGTGGTGAAGAGCGTGAGCATCTGCGAGAAGACCAGGCCGCCCACGATGGTGATGCCCAGCGGCTGCCGCAGCTCCGCGCCGTTGCCGTGCCCGATGGCCAGCGGCACGCCGCCCAGCAAGGCTGCCATGGTGGTCATCATGATGGGCCGGAAGCGCAGCACGCAGGCCTTGTAGATGGCGTCCTTGGGCGACAGGCCCTCGTCGCGCTCCGCCTCGATGGCGAAGTCGATCATCATGATGGCGTTCTTCTTCACGATACCGATCAGAAGAATGATTCCAATCAGGGCGATGATGCTGAACTCAGTGCCCATCAATAACAAAGCAACCAATGCACCCACTCCGGCCGAGGGCAGCGTGGAAAGAATGGTGATTGGATGGACGTAACTTTCATACAAAACGCCGAGCACGATGTAGACGGCGATCAGGGCGAAGGCGATGAGGAACGGCTCGCTCTCCAACGACTGCTGGAAAGCTTGCGCGGTGCCTTGGAAAGAGCCGTGGATGCTGGCCGGCATGCCGATCTCCAGGCTGG
>DATBAA010000223.1:0-6531 GCA_036271755.1 Myxococcales bacterium
GCGCTTCATCCTCACCCGCGACGAGATCAGCTGGCCCCTGCGCGCGCTCAGCGACCTCTTGCCCGAAGAGGCGGTGGTGAAGTTCCTGGTCGAAGTGGCGCGGAAGGTGTCGTCCGAATACAGCCGCGTGCCGGAGAAGAAGGTGCTGCTGCTGCACGCGCTCTTGACGCACAAGGCGCCGGAGATCACCGCCGCGGTGCTGCCGTTCCTCGAGGACATGGAGGACGAGGTGCAGATCGCCGCCGCGGAAGTCATCGCGCGGCAGCACGATGACTCGGGCCGCGAGCCGCTCATCCAGCATTTTCTCAAATCGCACGAAGGTTCGAACGCGCGCGTCCGCGAGGCCTTGGCGGGCCTGCTGGCAGACTCGACGTGGGACGTGAAGGGCTACACGCCAAAGGTCGAGGCCGCCCTGCCCGCCGCGTACAAGCTCGACTCCAAGGGCAAGGTCCTGCGCAAGACCTGATGATCAAGAAGACCGTCAAAGTCACGCTGGTTCGCGACGGGTCCAACTGCCACATTCCTGTTCCGTTCGATCCGGCGGAGGTGTTCGGCAAGGCGCGCGCGCCGGTGACGGTGACTTTGAATGGCTACACGTACCGCAGCACCATCTTCAACATGGGCGGCGAGCGCTTCTTGCCGCTGCGCAAAAGCAACCGCGAAGCGGCGGGATTGGAAGGCACCGAGACGCTCTCCGTGACCCTGACGCTCGACGAGGCCCCGCGCGTGGTGAAGCCGCCCGCGGATCTGACGAAGGCATTGAAAGCGGCGCCGCCTGCCTGGGAGCGCTGGGGAGAGCTGCCCTTCACCCACCAGCGCGAGCACGCCGAAGCTGTCGAGGGCGCGAAGAAGCCAGAGACGCGCACCCGACGGATCGAGAAGGCAGTCGAGATGATCCGCGCGCGCCCGCCCAAGAAGAAGCGCTGAACGGGGCGGAGAAGGCCTTCGGCGCTTCGCACTTGCGAAGGAAGATCCCGGTGGGCGAGGATGCCGCTCACCTCATGGCCCAAGATTCAGCCGAGCTCGCGCAGGTCGCCGCCGAAGCCAACGACATCGCTCGTCAGGTCGGCCAGGAGCCCTCGACGGCGCACCTGCTGCTCGCGCTCTTCACCGTCGAGAACTCCGCCGACGGGCTGCTGCGCGAGCGCGGCTGTGACGAGGACAAGATCCTGGCCGAGCTGAGCGCGCTGGGCGCGGCGCCCGGGGAGCCGGCGGGTTCGTTTGCGCAGGCGTTGGAGCGGTCGCGCGAGATCGCAGACAGCTGCGCCAGCCCGCAGGCCACCTCCATCCATTTGCTCGTCGCGCTGCTGCGGCTCTCGAAGAGCTCGGCGGTGCTGCTGCTGGAGAAGACCGCCGCGCCGCTCACCTCCCTGCGCACGACCGCGCTCAGCCTCATCACCGGCCCGGTGCCGCGGCGGCGCGAGGTCTCGCAGCAGCAGAAGCCGGTGCAGCGCGCCAGCGTCGCTTCGATGCCGGTGCTCAAGGTGAGGCCGCCGGAGCGGATTGCGACGCTGCCGCCCGAGCCGCGCGCCGAGCTACCTCCGCCCGCGCCCAGCCGCGGGCCGCTGAGCGCGCACGCGCTCGATCCGCAGAAGTATCCCTGGCTGGCCACTCACGCGCGCAACCTCACGCAGCTGGCCTCTACCGGACAGCTGGACCCGGCCATCGGCCGCGAGCGCGAGACCGAAGAGCTGCTCGACATCCTGGGCAAGCGGCGCGCGAACAACCCCGTGCTGGTGGGCGAGCCGGGCGTGGGCAAGACGGCCATCGTCGAGGGCCTGGCGCAGCGGCTTCTGACCGTCAGCGATCGCATGCTGGTCGAGCTGGACGTGGCTGGCCTCGTCGCCGGCACGCAGCTGCGCGGGTCGTTCAGCGAGCGGCTGTTGGGCATCAAAGAGGAAGTGAAGAAGGCCGACGGGAAGATCATCGTCTTCATCGACGAGCTGCACATGCTCATCGGCGCGGGCTCGGCCGGCGAGGGTCCGCAGGATGCCGCCAACGAGCTCAAGGCCGCGCTGGCCCGCGGAGAGTTTCCCTGCGTGGGCGCGACGACGCACGAGGAGTATAGAAAGTATATTCAAGGCGACGCGGCGCTGGAGCGGCGCTTCGTCCCCGTGCTGGTGCGGGAGCCTTCTCCGTCCGAGACGCGCGCCATCTTGCGCGGAGCGGCGCCGCACTACGAGTCGCATCATCAAGTGACCTTCACGGCCGAAGCGCTCGACGCCGCGGCCTCGCTCACCGCGCGCTACGTCCGCGATCGCTTCCTGCCCGACAAGGCCTTTGCCGCCATCGACCTGGCCGGATCTCGCGCGCGGCGCGAAGGCCGGACGGAGGTCACTCGCGACGACGTGGCTCGCGCGGTGGCGCGCATGGCCGGCCTTCCCGAGGAGCGGCTGCTGCAGCCCGACGGTGAGCGCTTCTTGCAGCTCGAATCGCGGCTGGGCGCGCGCGTCATCGGACACGAGCAGAACCTGGCACTCATCTCGCGCGCCATCCGGCGCAACTACGCGGGCTTCTCGGCGCAGCGGCCGCTGGCGTCGTTTCTCTTCTGCGGGCCGTCGGGAGTGGGCAAGACCGAGACGGCGCGCGTGCTCGCCGACGATCTCTTCGACGGCGCGCTGGTGCGCATCGACCTGAGCGAGTACGCCGAACCGCACACGGCCGCGCGGCTGGTGGGCGCTCCGCCGGGCTACGTCGGCTATGGCGAAGGCGGCCAGCTCACCGAAGCCGTGCGGCGCAAGCCCGCGAGCGTGGTGCTGCTGGACGAAGTGGAGAAGGCGCACCTCTCCGTGCTGCAGCTCTTGTTGCAAGTCTTGGATGAAGGGCAGCTCACCGATGGCCGCGGCCGGCGCATCGACTTCAGCGGCGCGGTGGTGGTGCTCACCAGCAACCTGGGCGCGGCGGCATTCGACGGCGGCGGCGGCCGGGCCATGGGGTTCTCCGCGGGCGTGGACGCTTCGCTGGACAAGACCATGCCGCCGGGCCCGGTCGAGCATCCGCAGGCGCGGCGGGCGCTCGAGCTGGCGCGGGCAGCATTTCCGCCCGAGCTGTGGGCCCGGCTCGACGAGCGGCTGGTCTTCGCGCCGCTGGCCCGCGAAGAGGTGGCGCGGATCGCGCAGCTCTTGCTGGCCGACAGCTCGCGGCGGCTCTGGGACGAGCGGCGCATCGCCTTCCGCAGCGGTCCGGGGCTCATCGAACACTTGATCGCGCAGGGCGGCTGGCAGACGACGCTGGGCGCGCGGCCGATGCGGCAGGTGATCCAGCGGCTCGTCGAGTCTCCGCTGGCCGACGAGATTTTGGCCGGCCGCGTCCAGAGCGGAGAGCGGCTCCTGGCGTGCGCCACCGGCAGCGCCATCGAGTTCCGCCGCGAATGAACGAGCTGCGCACCGCCGCGGTGCTGGGCGCGGGCGCGGTCGGCTCCGCGCTGCTGCGCGAGCTGCCCAAAGCGGGCGTTCGCGTGGTGGCGCGCTGGACGCGCAGCTCGGAAAAGCAGCTGCCGAAGCTCGACGCCGAGCTGGTGCTGCTGGCCGTCAGCGATGGGGCGGTGACGGAGCTCTGCGATCAGCTGCAGCCGCGGAGAGGCCAGCTGGTGGTCCATCTGGCCGGAGCGCTGCCGCTGACGGCTCTTCGGGGCGCCCAAGAGCAAGGCGCGCGGACGGGCTCGATGCATCCGCTTCGCGCCATCACCAAGGGCGACGACTTCCGCGGAGCCTACACGGGCATCGCGGGGTCGACCGCCACGGCGCGCGCGCAGCTGACCGCGCTTTCACGACGGCTGGGAATGAAGCCATTGAACATTCCCGACCGTTCGCGGGCGCTCTACCACGCGGCGGCGGTGCTGGCCGCGCCGGCGCAAGTCGCGCTCTTCTCCGAAGCCGTGCGCGCCTTCCAGAAGGCCACCGGCGCCAGAGAGCGCGACGCCCGGGCTGCGCTGTTGCCGCTGGCGCTGGGTGCTTTGGGCAAGCTGTCCAAATCGCTGCCGGCGGCGGCGCTGACGGGGCCAGCGGCGCGCGGGGACCTGCGCACCATCGCGGCCCATCGCGAGGTGCTGCCGAAGGATCTGCTGGCGCTCTACGACGAGCTCACGCGCGTGGCGCTGGGCCTCAAGCGCTGAGTCCTCGAGGTCCCGAGACAGAAGACGAAGCCATCTTCGAGAGCTTCGCGTCTATTGCACGCCGCCACCCGACCGCAAGCAGCCAGCTGAGCGGCTCGGCCAGGAGCTCCCGCCAATCGCCATTGTCCGAGCTGAAGTAGTCCACCCCGGCCACGCCGTAGTGTCTCCAAGCATTCCTGCGGACGTAGGCGAGCGCATTCGCCACCTCCGCCGGCGTGAGCAGCAGATGCGAATGGTAGTGGTCGTCGAACAACCTGCCCTTGCGCGCCAGGAGCCTGTTCAGCGCCCTCGCCAGCCGCGTGTTGAGGCCCTGCATCCCCCGCGAGAGCGCGACGCTGTCATCCGCTTCGACGATCAGGTGCAGGTGATTGCCCAACACCGTGAATTTCACCAGCCGGAACGACTCCTGTCCGAGCAGCGCCTTGAAGCTGCGCCGGATGACCGCAAACCGCCGCGACGATCGCAAGCTCGGCACGTCCCCCCGAACCCGCAGCGTGACATGCGCCGGCGTCGCCTTGAAGAACGCCGGCCTCGGATGATGAGAAACCCGATCCCCTTGCGGCCGTCCGGCACCCTTCCGCCGCCCGCCATGGGTCACGAATTCTAACTGCACCGGTGCATGCATTTGAAACGAGGATACTTTATTTGCAATCTTTTGGCAACCACTCCGAACGAGTAAATCGCTAACCAATCGCTAAGCTGCCCAGCGCCCGCTTCATCAACCCGGCAAGCCGCACCACCGCAACATCGCCGTGATCCTTCCTCCACGAAAAGCCAAAACCTCCGAGCGCCGCCGCGCACCCGCGCCGCATCAGCAGAGCGCAAGACAGCCCAAGACAGCCTCGAAGTGCGCCCCAACTCCCAGCACAACGCAGCGAAGCTTCCTCTTGGCGCTCCGGCCTTCGGCCTCCGCTTGTACGGGGTCTCGCGACCCAGACTCGATGAAGTGGCCAGCTCCCCTGCCATTGACGAGCTGACGGATTACCGTCGCTCAGGTGTTCACGCGCTCGAGGCGCAAAACAGAGGAGCCAGCCATGGAGCATTGTGCGATCGATCTGGGCGGAAGGAAATCCCAAGTCTGTGTTCGCTCGGGGCAGGGAGAGATCCTGTCCGAGTTTGTGGTCGCGACGTCGTCGCTCCCCGAGACATTGCGGGAGATGCCGCGGTGTCGGGTGGTGTTGGAGACAGCCGCCGAGACGTTTCGCGTCGCGGATGCGGCGCTGGCCTGCGGCCACGAGGTGCGTGTGGTGCCGTCGACGCTGGTACGAGCTCTCGGTGTTGGAGCGCGGCGGATCAAGACGGACGTGCGCGACGCACGAGCGCTCAGCGAAGCCTCCTGCCGGATGGACCTTCCCTCGGTGCACATTCCGAGCGAGCGTTCGCGAGAGTGGAAAACGATCTGCGGCGTCCACGATGTGCTCATCGGCTCGCGGACCAAGATGATCAACAACGTCCGTGGATGGCTGCGCGGCCAGGCACGCCGGCCGCGGTCCGGAGCTCCGCAATCGTTGCCGAGCGCGTCCGCAAGCTGGAGCTGTCGATCCCGCCGCACATCGAGATGGAGCTCCGGCTGATCGACCTGATGTCGGCGGAGATCAAATCGAGCGAGAAGAAGCTGGATTCAATGGCGAGCCAGGACCCGGTCTGCTCACGGCTGATGACAGTGCCAGGCGTAGGCACGTCGACCGCAGTGCGCTTTCTGGCGGCGATCGACGACCCGTCTCGATTTCCGAATGCACATCGCGTCGAAGCATACCTGGGGTTGGTGCCGGGCGAAAACTCGAGCTCGGAACGTCAACAGCGATTGAGCATCACCAAAGCCGGATCATCCTCCGTCCGGTGGGCGCTCGTGCAAGCAGCGTGGGTTTTGCGAACCTGCTGCCGCAGTGCGGAAGCAAAACCGCTGCAGCAGTGGGCGACGGAGATCGAAAAGCGTCGTGGCAGTCGCATCGCGACCGTCGCGCTGGCCCGAAAACTGGCGGGAATCCTCTTTGCGCTCTGGCGGGACGGAACGACTTACAAGCTCCGCCGAGCGCGACACAGATCAGCAAGGCACTGCAGCTGTCCGGAGATGGTGACCGCGCTCTCCCGAGTGGCTCCTGGACACAATCACCTGCTCGAGCCGTCGACGTCGCTAGAATGCCCCGAGAGACCCCGGCACCGGGCCGAGCGAACCGATCATCGCCTCCACGTCGTCGACCACTTCCGGGGGCGTGCCGAACGGCCAGCTGGCGATGACCAGCGCCACGTGCTGCCCCGTCCGCACCACCGCGACTCGGCCGCGCGTCTCCTGCGCCACGCTGAACCTGAAGCCGAACGCGTCTCCGCCCCGCGCCAGCAGCGGCTCGATGTCCTCGACCCGCACCGCTTCCTGCTTGCCCAGGTTGTCGTTGAGCATCTTGGTCAGGGTCTTCAGG
>DATBAA010000224.1:0-3750 GCA_036271755.1 Myxococcales bacterium
GAACCCGCCGCTGAGCCAGGCGCACTTCGACTTCCTCGAGGAGGAGGCGAAGCGGCCGGGTGTGGACGGCCCCCGCTCGTGGAATCCGGACTCGACGGCGGTGTTGGAAGAGATCATCGGCCTCGGCGTGCCCATCGGCTACCTCGAGACGGTCATGGCGGTGCACCGGCTGGCGCACATCGCCGTCGACCGCGAAGGCCGGCAGGTCGGCGAGATGAACACCTTCCCCGATCCGCTCCGGCTGCGGACTCCGACCGAGTGGAAGACCTGCAACTACGCGGGCGGCCGGTACCAGGACGAGATGCCGATGAACATGTCGGCGCTCAAGAGCATGCTCGCGCACTGGAAGCCGGTGCTGCAGGCGACGCTGCTCTGCCGCGAAGAGTTCTTGAAGCGCTTTCCGCAGTCGCCGGACGGCACCTGGAAGCTGGGCGAGGTGCACGCCGCCGCCTCGCACGTGCTGGCGCTGGTCTCGCTCCAGGTCATGCGCTGGAAGGATCCGGTCAAGAACGGCGATCTGGACCCTGTGCTCTCTTCGCTCTTCCGGGTCATCGACGGCGTGCGGATGGTGACTGCCTTCATGCTCGATCACTTCGAGCGGCCCATGCTGCACGGCACGCCGGTCGCGCCTCGCGACGTGACGGGCGCCGCCGAGCGGCACGACCAGTACCGCTCGGGCCGCGGGGTCTGCGCGGGGCCGCAGAACATGATCGACGAGCTGGTCGAGACCTTGATGCACGGCAAGCCCGTCGAAGGTGCCCCGGCCCTCGGCGAGTGGACGGCGGACATTCCGCTGGCGCTCGACTACGCGCTGCTCGGCCTCCAGGTGCTGGCCCCGGCCTCCACGGTCTGGCTGCGGATGGGTCTCGCCTATACGCGCATCCGCGAGGCGCTCGAGCGTTCTGCGCAGCTGACGCAAGGCCGGGTGGGCAAGCTGCGCGAGGCTATCGAGCGCGACTGGCAGCGGCTCATTCCGGTGCGCACCATCGAGGCCGCGCAGCGCGACTTCGCCGAGCCGTTCTACCAGCGCATGTACGACAACGCGCAGCGCGGCGTTCGCGGCCTCGCTCCGGAAAAGCACAAGAGCCTGAAGGCAGAGCTGATGCCGCCGCCGGGCCTCTTGGGAGAAAGCGCTGGGGGCGCGCTGCGCGACCTCTTTGCTTCCACCGAGGCGCCGGAGCTCGCGGCGGCCAATGGACCGCTGCTGCAGGAGATCGCGGGCCACGTGCTCGACTATCTGCGCTTCGAGCGCAACGCGTTGCGGGTGGTCACCGACGTGCAGCGCGACATCAACGCGCTGCTCGGCCGGCCGCAGCCGGACTCGCCGCTCACCGGCCGCCAGCTGGCCATCCACCACGATCTGCGGCGGCAGGCGCCGTTCCGCGGGCAGAACTACTTGATCGAGACCATCTCCGAGACGCTGGAGATCGCCATCGAGAACCAGAAGGACGCGACGACGCTCTCGCACGGCGGCCGTTCGCTCGTCATCGGCTGAAACGACTTTTGCAGCAAATGGCCCGGCAGGGCCGGAGAGGAGGTGAATGTCCATGAAGATTCAGACCAAGGTTCGCGGCGGTCTCGCCGCGGTGGTTGCTCCCGGAACCGGCGGCGGCGGCGGTGGTGGCCGCTGCGATTAATCAAGTCACTCATTGACCTCGAACCATTCGAAAGGAGGTGAAATACCAATGAAGATTCAGACCAAGATCCGCGGAGGCGCCGTCAAGGCTCCTGTCGCCGGCGGTGGAACCGGCCGCTGCGATTAATTCAGGCGCCAACGCCTGAAGAGCCCTTTGTGGGGGATCACGGCAATAGAGAGGACCCGACGCCGTGAACCTGGCTGCTCACGCAGGACTTTCCGACGCACCAGGCTTCCTTGAAGGAAGCCAAGAGGAGGTGAAAACCAAATGAAGATCCAGACCAAAATCCGTAGTGGCCTCAAGGCCCCGGTGACCGGCGGTCGTTGCGATTAGTCAATCGCCGTAGTTGAAGCCTGGCTCGATCACGGCCGCAGCTTGCTCCGCGGCCGTGATCGTCCATAAAGAGTGGTCATGGCCAACGCATTCCACAGAACGATGCGCTCCTTTGACGCCGACGCGTTTCGCGTTTACGGCGCGGTGCTGATCGTCGCCATCGTCATCCTCGCCTCCTGGCTGACCTGGAGCGTGGCGGCGCGAGTGTCGGTGGTGCAGGTGTCGAGCGCGGGCCGGGTGGAGTCGGTGAGCGCGGTGCACCAGGTGGAGAGCGCGGTCGCGGGGCAGGTGGTGAGCGCTCCGCGCAAGCTGGGAGAAGCGGTCGACGCCGGAGATTTGCTGGTGGAGCTGGATTCGCGCCCGCAGCAGATCCAGCTCGAGCGCACCCGCGCACAGCTGAAGACGCAGCAGTCGGAGCTGGCGCTCTTGCAGGAGCAGATCGCGGCGGAGAACGACGCCGATCGCTCCGCGGGCAGGGCCGACCAGGCAGCGCTGCAGGAGGCCGAGGCGAAGCGCGCCGAGCTGCTGCCCAAGCTGGAGCTGACCGAGGAGCGCCGCAAGCTGGTGGGAGACGCGCCCAACGGCATCGTCTCGCCCATCGAATCGCTGGAGCGGAAGAGCGAGGACGAGTCGGCGCGCAGATCGGCCGCCACCTCGACGCAGACGCTGACGCGGCTCTCGGCCGATCAGGCCCTGTCGCGCCGCCGCCGCGACCTGCATCTTCAAGAGCTGCACCGCGACAGCGTCAAGCTGGAGGGTGAGCTGCCGGTGCTCGCCGCCACTATCGCGGGGCTGGAAGACGACATCGCCCGGCATCGAATCCGCGCCACCGCCAAAGGCCGGCTGGGGCAGATCGCGGAGCTGACGCCCGGCGCCTTCGTCAAGCTGGGAGATCGACTGGCGGTGGTGGTCTCCGAGGGAGATTTGCACGTGCGGGCCAGCTTCACGCCCGAGACCGCGGTCGGCGTTCTGCGCGAAGGCCAGCACGCGCGCATGCGCTTTCCCGGCTATCCGTGGCCCATCTACGGAACGGTCGCCGGCACCGTCACCAGCGTCGGCACCGAGCCGCTCAGCGGCATGATCGCCGTCGAGCTCTCGCTGCAGCAAGAGGCGAGCTCGTGGATCAAGCTGCAGCACGGCCTGCCCGCCGAGGTGGAGGTGCAGGTGGACCGCGTCTCGCCCGCCACGCTGGTGCTGCGCGCCATCGGCCACGCCACCTCGTTCGCGCGCGCGGCTCCGCCGGCCGAGGCCAAACCTTAGCCAGGGCTTCGTATCGCTCCGCGGCCATTGCCAGTAGGCTTGCTGCATGCCGCTCTTCTGCCTGTTGCTGCTCGCCGCTCCGCGCGTGATCACGCCGCCGGGAGCGAGCATCGAAGTGACTTTGCCGGACGAGCCGTTCGAGGTTCCCGAGGCGGTGCTGCTGGGGTGGCTTTCGGACTCTGCCAAGGGCGTGGCCAGCGTCTTTGGAAAGTTTCCCGTCAGCCGCGCCAGCATCGAGCTCTCGCCGCGCCGGGGACACGGCATTGGCGGCACGACCTATCCCTCGCACGAGATCGACATCCGGCTCGGCCGGGCGGAGACGGCGGAAGACCTGGCGCACGACTGGGTGGCGACGCACGAGATGGTGCACCTGGGCTTTCCCTCGCTGGCCAGGCGGCATCATTGGATGGAGGAGGGTTTGGCCACTTATGTGGAGCCGCTGGCGCGCGCGCGGCGGGGCGGAATGACCGAAGCGCAGGTGTGGGGAGATCTCACTTCGGGAATGCCCAAGGGAATGCCG
>DATBAA010000225.1:0-2200 GCA_036271755.1 Myxococcales bacterium
GACGAAGCAGTAGAACGCCGCGCACCAGCCGTCCCGGGAATGCTCGTCTGAGTCGAACAGCGTGATCATCAGGCAGGCCATCGCGCCTTCGAGCAGGCCGACGAAGACCGGGTCTGGAACCGCCTGCCGGGCGAGGAAGACGAAGAGCGGGCTGGTGAGCATGGCCACCGTCGTCAGCACCGCCGACCGCCGCGTCAGAAGCCGGTTGGCCATCACGAACATCAATACGGCGCCAATGGCGCTGATGGCGGCGTAGGGAAAGCGAACGCACCACTCTGTATATTCGCCCAGGTAACGGCCGGCATCGTTGCTGCCCGCGGCCAGCATTCCAGCCGCCATCAGCCAGAGATCGAGCGCAGGCTTGGAGAAGAACCAGGCCGACTCCCACCACGGGTGGATGTAGTCGCCGCGGGCGATCATCTCGCGGGCCACCTCGCCGTAGTGAGGCTCCCATGGGTCCCAGAAGCCGGTCGCGCCCAGCCAGGGCAGGAAGAGGAAGGCCGCCAGCGCGCTCAAGGCGATGACCAGCCGCTTCTCGGGAGAGAGTTTTTGCAGGAACGTGCCGCGCAGGAACGCGGGGAGCACGTCGCCCCATTGCGCAGGTGTGGTCGGCTCTACGGGCTTCTGGGCCATTCGGGCGTACGCGCCGTAACACGCGAAGCGCCAGAACGGCAATACGGAACCTGCCCTATGAGTCCGGCGTCGTGCTCAGCGTAGAAGCGGGCATGCCCTGGCTGCTCGCCATGCTGCTTGCCATGAGCTCCGCCCACCGCGCCAAGGCGGAGCGCGCGGAGGCCGTGGGACACATGCCCGAAGCCGCCCACGAATACGAGGCGGCCTACGAGGACGATCGCGCGCCCGAGCTGCTCTTCCGGCTGGGCGTGGTGCGCCGCAAGCTGAAGCAGTTCGCCAAGGCGCGCGAGGCGTTCCGGGCCTATCTGGGCGTGGCGCCGGAGGGTGCGCTGCGCCAGGAGGTGGAGCGGCAGCTGACGAAGCTGGACGTGCTCGTCGAGGCGCAGACCGAGGACTTCGGCAGCGAGAAAGCCACGAGGCCGCTTCCGCCTCTGCCTACGCCCGTCACGGTCGTGGTCAATCTCCAGCAGCCCGAGCTGCGCCTGCCCCCGCCCGAAGTCCATCTGGCGGCCCTGCCACCGCCGCCGGCTCCCCTCGCAGTCCCGATCCTGGCGCGGCGCGAGCCTTCCTTTGGCAGCCGGGCGGCGCCGTATCTGGCGGCAGGCGCGCTGGCCACCCTCGGCGCCGGCGGATACCTCTGGTGGGACGGCAACCGCCTCTCGCACGCCATCGACTCGCGCTACACCTCGGGCTCCCTCTCAGCCTCCGATCAGCCGCTCTACGGCCGCGCCCACAACGCATCGCTGGCAGGCCGCGCGCTGGTTCTGGGCGGGGCCTTGCTGACGGCCGGCGCGGTGGTGCTCTGGTGAAGACGCTCCTCTTGCTGCTCCTGGTCTGCGCTTGCCTGCCCCGTCCGGGCGGCCGGTGCGCATCCGACGCCGACTGCCTGGGCGGCCTCGCCGGGTCGATCTGCGCCGAGAGCGTCTGCCAGGCTCCGCTGCAAGGCTCGCTCGAAGCGCTGCCTGCGCGCGCTTTCGGACGCGGCGAGACGCTGCACGTGCGGGTCCGCGTGCAGCACGCGCACGGGCTCGCAAGCGCGCGCGTGACGCTGGGCGGACAGCCGGTGGAGGCGGCGTTCGAGATCGACGGCGCGCTGGGTGCGATGGTCCCGCTCTCGCTGGCGCCGGCCGGCGTCGAAGGCCCTGTGCCGCTCTCGGTAGAGCTGCGCGACGACCTGGGCCACGCGCTGACGTTCCCGGCATCGGTGACCGTCGACGACCGGCCGCCGCGCATCGCCTTCGACACCATTACCTCTGCAGCCGTGCTGCGCGGAACCCGGCTTTCGCTGCACATCACCGCCGCGGATCTCACCGCCGTGGCCATCGACGGCGCGTCGGCAAATCCCGACGGCTCCTTCACCTTGCCCATCGACACCGGCGGAGCACCACCCGGAGCTTCGTCGATGACGGTGACCGCCAACGCCACGGACGCCGCGGGAAATCATGCGAGCGTCAGCACCCGCGTTTCGCTCACCCGCTTGAAATACTTCGTGCCGCATCCCACCGTGCTGCCCGTCGGAAGCCTGGTCCTGGCGGACTCGCGAATCCTCGCCACTGCCGGACAGAAC
>DATBAA010000226.1:0-9919 GCA_036271755.1 Myxococcales bacterium
GCCGCTACAGACTAGAGTCCCGCGCTTCGAGGGGAGCTAGCCACCCATGAACCTGTTCCAGCGAGTCGCGGTCGCCCTGGCAGTCGCCTGTCTGTCTGCCGCCTGCACCACCACCGGGTCGGAGCCCGTCGCCTGCGCCACGGGGCAGATCGCCTGCGGACCCACCTGCGTCAGCCCCATCACGGACGTGAACAACTGCGGCGGCTGCGGCAACGTCTGCGCGGCGCCCGCGGGAGGCACGGTGGCCTGCAACCTGGGCCAGTGCCAGGTGGCCTGCGCCGCCGGCCAGATCACTTGTGGCGGAGCAGATGCCGGCCAGGCGCTGACCTGCGCCACGCTGGAGACCGACCGCGGGAACTGCGGCGGCTGCGGCACCGCCTGCGGCTCGACCGAAGTGTGCGGCGACAGCCGCTGCGCGCCCTGCCCCATCGCGCAGTGCAACAACGTCTGCACCGACACGCAGCACGACGCGGCCAACTGCGGGGCCTGCGGCACGGCCTGCGCGGCCGGCCAGGCGTGCGTCAACGGCGCTTGCGGCGCGCCCATCACCATCACGCTGCTGCCGCCGGCCGACGGCGGCTTCGTCAGCTTGACCAGCCAGGTTGAAGTCGCGGTCAATTCGCAGTTCCGCATCCGCAATGTCACGGTCGACGGCCCGCCCGTGGGCCAGCTGCCCGACGGCGGCCTCATCACCCACAGCGACCTCCAGATCCTCGGCAACTTCGACCAGAGCACCAGCAACTGGGCCTTCCTGGTCGGCAACATTCTTCAAAGTTGGGACGGCGGCATGATCTTCACCGCCACCGACGAGGTCTTCCGCGCCGACGCCGGCGACGCCGCCCAGCACCAGGCCACGCTGCGGGCTTCGGTGCAGATCATCTCGCCGCCCACCGACGCTGGAGTCACGCCCACCCTCTCCATCAGCTCGGCCGGCGGCGGCATCAACTTCGGCTCGTTCGTGCCGCTCGACTCGGGGCCGTTGACGCTGACCGCCACCTTCACCAACGTGCCGTCCACCATCAACGCGGTCAACTTCATCTCGTCGCTGCAGGGGGGCATTCCCACCGTGCCGATGAACGGCGGCACGGCGACGCTGACCATCGACCCCACGTTGCTCGGCCTGGGCAACATCGTCCTCCAGGCGTGCGCGGTGGACGCGGCGGGCGATCAGGTGGACGTCAAGCTCTGCAGCCTGGGCTTCAACCTGACCATCGGCGCGGTGCCTGCGGGCCGTGCGTTGGAGACGCGCGATGCGGACGGGGGCCACGCGCTCTGGTTCACCAGCGGCGACGCGGGCGTTGGCTCGCAGTTCCTCGTCTCGGCGCCGGCCGACGCCATCAACCTGGGCGGCTTGCCTACGACGGCCGCCAGCGACGCCGGCTACTTCGCCGGGTCGGTCCACGAGGCCGACACCGTCAACTCCGTCTTCGCGGTGCGGGCCGACGACGGCGGCGTCGATCGCTTCGATTGCGCCGGCGGCTGCCGCACGCCCGGCTTCATCAAGGGCTCCGGCTTGACCAACGTCAGCGCCGTCACCTCGTCGGTGGTGCTGCTGCAGGACAGCAGCGAGCACGACCTGGTGGCGCCGGCAGCGGGCGGCACCGCCATCACGCCCGACCCGAACGGGCAGTCGGCCAACATCATCAACACCGCCGACGTGGGCCACGGCGCGCTGATCCTCACGCTGCAAACCAGCGCGGACTCCAATACCCCGTTCGTGGTGGCGCTCTACCATCCGGCCCTGGCAAAGCCGGTGCAGATCGGCGCCGATATGAACAACGGCAACGCCATCGTCACGGCCTTCCCCTCGGGTGAGTTCGCGGTGCAGTACCAGACGGCCGCCGCCGGTGCGGCTGGCGGCAACTTCCTGGTGACCGGCTTCTTCGACGGCGCCAAGGTGACGCAGACCACGCCGCTGGCGATCGCGCAGGAGAACTTCTCCCCGGACTTCGTGCCGCCGCAGCCGGGCCTGCTGACGGGCACCATCTTCAAGGACGCGAACGCCCTGGGTCAGCAGCTCTTCATCGCCAACCCGGCGGCCAACACCGTCACATTCCCCATCACGACGACCTGCCCGCTGCAGCCTCCGGCCGACGCCACCTGCACCGGCGCCGTCGACCTGAACGCCACGCAGACGCGGCTCGGGGTTCCGCAGCCCAGCGGCACGCCGTTCTTCGAGGGACTCTGGCAGGGCGGAGACTTCGCCATCAGCGACGATCAGCAGAAGATCCTCACGGTCACCGAGGATCTGCAAAATGGTCAGACGAGCTACAGCGTGTGGCTCATCGACGTCGGCAGCGCGAGCGGCCTGCAGCTCTACTCCACGCCGCTCCTGGTCGGGGGAGGTGGACGATCCTTCAACGGCGTGGGCACCGCCGCGCTGGCGCCGCACTTCGTCCATTCCGCGCCCGCGGCGGTGGGCACCGTGCCGGGCAAGGCGCCCGCGGCGGCGTTGTCTGCCGTTCCGGTGGTGGTCTTCGCCGAGCTGCTCGAGAGCGACAACACCGGCGGCAACGGCGGCACCCCTGGGCTGCCGCCGTTCGTGAAATTCCCCTTCGGGCGCATCCTCTATGCGCGCTACGCCGCGGGCAACACGGTCTCGCCGGTGGCGACGGTGGATCAGCTCACGCTCATCGATGGGAATCGGCCCGACTTCTACGTCACCTCGGCCGCGGCGCAGTCGGTCTTCTTCCCGGGCGTCTCGCCTGGCGGCAACATCCTCAACCTCCTCAGCGCGCCGCTGAGCGGTACGACGTCGACGGCGTCGCTGGTGATGGATCAGTTCAACAGCTACCGCGTGCGCGAGGACACCTCGCGCATCATCGTGGCGCGCGCCGACGGCGTGATCTACGGCGGCGCGCTCGCCTCGAGCTCCACGCAGCGGGCCGCTCTAGCGCCGGTGCTCACCGACACCATCGCCGGCCAGCCCAACCCCAACGACGACGACGGCAATACGTACACCCCCACCAATGGCTTCACGCCCGACGGCGACCACGCCTGGGCCTACGTGCAGTCCGGCGGCGATCCGTTCGGAGACGGAAACACCGGCATCCTGCAGGTGGTCGATCTGCGCAACCTCGCGCGCACGAACTACGGCTCGGTCTTCTTCTTCGGGGACGGCTCGCCGCCCTTCACCGCGTTCCTCGGCGGATCGGTGGCCATCGGCATCGACGGAAACAACATCTTCAGCGGCGGCGGCGGGCTCTTCGCTGCCGGAGCCGCTGCAGGCACCACCCATCAGCTCTACCCGTCGCCCGACAACGGGATTGGCGGCTTCATCCCCTCGGTGGACGGCACCGAGGGCTACGTCTTCGGCAACTTCGTGCCCGACGTGGTGCGGCCCAACATCAACGGACAGCTCTTCCCGTCGTACTTCGCTTCCGCCGATCCATCGCTCTACGGAGGCAACTTCCTCCTGGCGGTGAACGATCCGGGCATCTCGAAGAGCCAGGCAGCGACCTTCTCGCCGTACGGCACGCCCTACACCGACGCCTGGAACATCTTCTCCGAGCAGCCGGCCAGGACCGGCGCCGGTCCGACACAGCTCGTCGACGTCCCGGCCACCAGGGCGCTCTTCTTCTTCAAGAACTGGGGCGGCGGGGCCAGCCTGCCGGTGGCGCTCTCGACCTTCACCCCCAACGCGTTCGTGATGCGCCAGACCACCGACCACACCGAGGCGCTGATGGACTTCATCGACGAATCCGGCTCGGCCTACGCGCGCCGCGTGAAGCTCAACGGCGTGGCGCCCCCGGTGCAGCCGCTGCCGTAAAGCGCGTGGGCGGCGGCGGCGAAGTGATGCTCCGCATTGCCGCTGACGTAGCGGAGCGCATTCCGCGCCTCCGCCGGCGAACGCAGCAGATGCGAGTGATAGTGGTCGGCGAAGATCCGCCCGCCGCGCCGCTTCAGCGCCCTGTTCATCGCCTTCGCCAGCCGGATGCACAGCCCCTGCATCCCCCGCGACAACGAGCCGTTGTCCTGCGCCTCGACGATGAGGTGGAGATGGTTGCCCATCACCGTGAACTCCACCAAACGTAGCCCGTGCAGTCCCTTGGCCGCCGAGAACGCACGGCGGACGACCGCGAACCTCCGCGACGACCGCAGACTGGGCACGTCGTTCATCACCCGCAGCGTGACGTGCGCGGGCGTCGGCCGATCGAACCGCGGCCGCTCCTCATGACTGACCATCGCCCGATCGCCCTTCGGCACAGCGCCAACGATCGGATTTTCCCCCGCCAAGCAAGGTCACCGAGCGCGCGCCATCCTCCACGCGTCAACACAGCAGAGCGCAAGACGGCCTCGGAGAGCGCCCCGACGCCGTCCATCGCAAAGAGAGGCCTACGGGATCAGCAGCAACTTCCCGCTCGTCGCCCGCGAAGTGAGCAGCTCCTGCGCCCGCCCCGCCTCGGCCAACGGAAGCGCATGGTCGATGCGCAGCTTCAGATCCCCGCGCTGCACGGCCGTGAGCACGGCCCCGGCGCGCGTGACCAACTCCTCGCGCGTGGCCACGTAGCTGCGCAGCGTGGGGCGCGTCAGGTAGAGCGACCCGCCCTCCGCCAGCTCCTGCGGGTCCACCGGCTTCACCGGCCCGCTGCTGCCGCCGAAGAGCACCATGGTACCCCGCATCCGCAGGCACTTGAGCGACTTCTCGAAGGTGTCCTTGCCCACCGAATCGTAGACCACGTGCACGCCCGCGCCGCCGGTGATGCGCTTCACCTCGGCCTCGAAGTCCTGCGACTTGTAGTCGATGACGTCCTTGGCGCCCGCGGCCTTGGCGAGCGCCACCTTCTCCGGTCCGCCGGCGGTGCCGATGACGTGCGCCCCGGCGCGTGAAGCCAGCTGGCAGAACAGCTGCCCCACTCCGCCGGCCGCTGCGTGGATGAGGCAGACATGCCCCGGCCGCAGCGTGAAGGTGTCGACCACCAGGTAGTGCGCGGTCATGCCCTGCAGCATGGCGGCGGCCGCGCTCTTCGAATCGAGGCCGTGCGGCACCGGCACGAGGCGGGCCGCGGGAAGCACTTGATGGGTCGCGTAGGAGCCGACGACGCCCGCCCAGGCGACGTGATCGCCCGGCTTCACTTCGGTGACACCGGGCGCCACTTCCTCAACGACGCCCGCGCCCTCCTGGCCGATGGTGAAAGGCAGCGGCAGCTTGTAGTGGCCGGTGCGCTGGTAGACGTCGATGAAGTTGATGCCCGCGGCTTCGACCTTGACCAGCGCCTGGCCTGGGCCGGGCTTGGGGGTGGGAAGCTCGTCGAGCTTGAGGACTTCGGGACCGCCGGGCGAGTGGACGCGAATGGCTTTCATGGCGGCCTTGAAAGCCACGCGCGGGCCTCGCAGTCAAGCGGGGCCCGCGCGGGAAGGTTTCAATGGTTACCAGCCGCGGTAGTAGCGGTGCTCGCGCTGCCAGCGGATCCGGGCCTGCTCGCGCTCCCAGCGGAGGTGCTCGCGATAGCGGGCGGCGGCGCGCGGGCTGTAGTAGCCGCCGGAGTAGTAGCCAGCCGGCTGGACGGTCACAGAGGGGGCCGCGGGGGCACACGGCTCTGCGGCGCTTGCCGCCTTGCTGCCCATGGTGAGTGCCGAGAGGGAGAGCCCCAGAGCGACGATGCCGATTCCGATGCGCTTCATGATGATCCTCCTTGGTGGTTGCTGCGTTCTGTCCTTCCGACCGGAGGAGCCCGCGATTTATTTGCCGTGACAAACAATTCGCAACATTGAATGTGCGCGCGATCACACCGCACGCGACGACTGAACGCGACCCTTCTTGATCCGCGCCTACCGAGGTGTTACCAAAGTAGTATGAGCACGGCGCGCAAAGCTCGTCCGCGGTTTGCCACCACGTCGGTCAAGATCCCGACGCGGACCAAGGCCATGGTCGTCCGCGCAGCGAAAGACTCCGGCAAGACCGTTCACGGATACCTGCTCGACGTCATCGAAGAGGCTGCCAAAAGGGCCGCGTTGCGCCGCGAGTTCGTCACATCGGCCGAAGCATCTCTCGCCGGCTACAAACGGACGGGGCTCGCTCATCGCGCCGAGGACGTCCACGCCTGGTTCGAAGCCAAGGCACGCGGCGAGAACCCGCCGCCCTTGAAGCCCGTCAAGATCCGGTGATCGTCTATACCAACCAGGCGCTCGCGGATCTGGGGCGCCTCGAAGCGATCGCCTCTGGCGCGGTGGCGTTGATTGTGGACGCCATCGGGCTCCTGGACAGGCATCCGTTCATTGGACGCGTCGTCGAGAACGGCCGAAGAGAGTTCGTGATCTCGCGCGGCAAGACGGGACATCTCGCGCTCTACGACTTCGACGAACGAGCCAACGAAGTCACCGTAACCGCCGTCCGGCACCAACGCGAGACCGGGTACGAACCCTGACGGCGCGAGCCGGCATGAGCCCGCGCGCCCGGCCGTAGCCGGAGTAGCCGTACCCGAGGGCTGCACCACGACGTGCGGACCGCACGGCTCGGCCGCGCTGGCGGCCTTGCCACCGCCCAAGGTCGCAGAATATTTGTCACGGCAACTAATCTGCAACGGTGAATCCCGGGTAGACTTGGGTCATCTGAGGCACATCGCGAGGAGGCACCATGGCAGACAAGCCGGTCAAGATTCCTGGTCCCGATCACCCCATCACCATCCAGCCGAACCCCAAGCGCATCGTCGTCTCGGTGGGCGGCAAGGTCATCGCGGACACCAAGTCGGCGCTGACGCTGAAGGAGGCGTCGTACCCGGGGGTGCAGTACATCCCGCGGCGCGACGTGAACATGTCGCTGCTGGAAAAGACGCAACACGGCACGTATTGCCCGTACAAGGGCGACTGCAGCTACTACAGCATCCCCTCGGGCGGCGCGCGCTCCAACAACGCCGTCTGGTCCTACGAGAAGCCGTACCCGTCGGTGTCGCAGATTCAAGAATACGTCGCCTTCTACCCGGACCGCGTCGACTCGATCGAAGAGCGTTCTTGAGGCTCGATCGAAGAGCGCGTTCAGGCTGCGGCGTCGCCGGCCAGGAAGCGCTCGACGCAGTTGCCCAGGCGCGCGATGCCCTGCGCGATCAGCTCGGACGGCCGGTTGGAGAAGTTGAGCCGCAGGGTCGAGCGCAGCGGATCGCGCGGGTAGAACGGCGCGCCGGGCACGAAGGCGACCTTCTCCAGCATGGCCGCGCGGAGAAGCTCCTGCGCGTCGACCTCGCCCGGGAGCTGCGCCCAGACGAAGAGGCCGCCTTCGGGCTGCGTCCAGGTGGTGCCCTGCGGGAAGCAGCGCTCGACCGCGGCCAGCATGGCGTCGCAGCGCTCGCCGTACACCGCGCAGAGCTTCGCCAGGTGAGCGTCGTAGTCGAAGGTCTGTAAAAGCCGGGCGGTGGCGATCTGCGAGAGCTGCCCGCTGTGCAGGTCCGCCGCCTGCTTGCCGATGGTCAGGGCGCGGATCATCCGCTCGTCGGCGATGGCGTATCCCAGCCGCAAGCCGGGCGCGAGCGTCTTGGAGAACGAGCCCAGGTGGATGACCGGCGCCTTGGCGTCAAGGCCGGCGATGGGCGGCAAGGTCTCGCCGCGATAGCGCAGGTCGCGATAGGGGTCGTCCTCGAGGACGGTCACGTTGTACTCGCGCGCCAGCTCGGCCAGCTTCTGCCGGCGCTCCAAGGACAGCGTCGTGCCGCGCGGATTCTGGAAGGTGGGGACGATGTAGATCATCTTCACCCGCGCGTGACGTAGAAGCAGCTCCAGCTCGTCGACGCGCATGCCGTGCTCGTCGCTGCCCACCACCGCGAACTGCGCCTCGTAGGTCGAGAAAGCCTGCAGCGCGGCCAGGTACGACGGCGCTTCGACGGCCACCAGGTCGCCCGGGTCGAGCAGCGTCTTGCCCGCCAGATCGATGCCCTGCTGCGAGCCGGCGGTGATGAGCACCTGCTCGGGCGTGGCGGGCAGGCCGCGCGCGGTCATGCGGTCGGCGATCCAGGCTCGCAGCGGCGCGTGGCCTTCGGTGGGCCCGTACTGCAGCGCGGCGGCGCCGTTCTTGGCGAAGACGTCGGCGTGGGCGGCGGCCAGGGCTTCGACCGGGAAGAGCTCGGGCGCGGGCAGGCCGCCGGCGAAGGAGAGCACGTCGGGCCGCTCGGTCACCTTGAGGATTTCGCGGATGGCCGAGGCCTGGACGTTGGACATCCGGCGGGCAAGCTGGATCTGCATGCTATCGCTCCTTCAATGGCTGCAATGGAACCGCGGTCGTTTCCTTGACCGTCGCCAGAACAATGGTGGTGGTCGTCCGGGTGACACCTGCCAGACGGCGCACGGTGTTCGAAATCAAATCGTCCAATGATTGAGTGTCGCGGGCGACGACCTTGAGAACATAGGAATCGAGCCCGGCCACGCGGTGGCATTCGAGCACTTCCGGAATTTGCAAAATGCGCTTGCAGAAGGCGTCGTGGTGGCGCGGATGGGCGATGCGCACGCCGATGAAGGCGCGGATGTCGTTGCCCAACGCGCGCGGGTCTAGCCGCGCCACGTAGCCAAGGATGGCGCCCGAGCCGTCGAGCTTGCGGATGCGGTCGGCCACCGACGGCTGGGACAGGCCCACCGTCTGCGCGATCTGCACCTGGGTGGTGCGGGCATCGCGCTGCAGGAGATCGAGAATCTGATAATCTATAGGGTCCATCGCCTATATTTTACTTTCTCATGCCCTACCGGCCGTCTTTGCAATGGTCATATAGGCAACGCGATCCCGTGCCGTCAAGCCCCGCAGCATCTATGTTGCGCGGCTGAAAGGAGATTGAAATGCACAAGAGCCGCTTGAGCACCTTTGTCATCGACTGCAAAACCTCAGACCTCGACGAAGCGACGAAATTCTGGAGCGCCGCGCTGGGCCGTGAGTCCAGGGCCTCGCCGGGCGACCCCACCTATCGCGACCTCGCGGCCTCGCCCAACGAGCCGCTCTTGATGGTGCAGAAGGTGGACCACGAGAGCCGCATCCACCTGGACATCGAATCGGACGATCTCGAGGCCGAGGCGAAGCGGCTGGAGGCGCTGGGCGCGAAGCGCGTGGCGTTCGTGAAACGCTGGTGGGTGATGGAAGCGCCCACTGGCCAACGTTTCTGCATCGTCAACCCGCAGCGCGGGCCGTTCGAGGGTGGTAACGAGTGGCCATGACCATCGAACGACGCAAACTCGGAAAGCTTGAAGTGAGCGCCCAGGGCCTCGGCTGCATGGGCATGAGCGAGTTCTACGGCCCCGGAGACGAGAAGGAGTCCATCGCCACCATCCACCGCGCGCTGGAGCTGGGCGTAGACTTCCTCGACACGGCCGACATGTACGGCGTGGGCAAGAACGAAGAGCTGGTGGGCAGGGCCATCAAGGGCAAGCGGGACCAGGTCGTGCTGGCCACCAAGTTTGGGATGATGCGCGGACCCAACGGCGAGCGGCTGGGCATCAGCGGCAAGCCCGACTACGTGAAGAAGGCCTGCGACGACTCGCTGCGGCGGCTGGGCGTCGAGCACATCGACCTCTACTACCAGCACCGCGTCGACCCGAACGTGCCCATCGAGGACACCGTGGGCGCGATGTCCGAGCTGGTGAAGGCCGGCAAGGTGCGCTTCTTGGGTCTCTCGGAGGCGGCGCCGCAGACCATCCGCAAGGCACACAAGGTGCATCCCATCGCGGCGTTGCAGACGGAGTACTCGCTCTGGTCGCGCGAGCCGGAGGCGGAGATCTTGCCGGCGCTGCGCGAGCTGGGCATCGGCTTCGTGGCGTACAGCCCGCTCGGCCGCGGGTTCTTGTCGGGCAAGTTCAAGAAGCCCGAGGACATTCCCGAGGGTGACTTCCGCCGCGACAACCCGCGCTTCGTGGGCGAGAACTTCCAGAAGAGCCTGAAGATGGTGGAGCGCGTGGAAGAGGTGGCGCGCGAGAAGAAGGCGACCGCTTCGCAGGTGGCGCTGGCGTG
>DATBAA010000227.1:0-1610 GCA_036271755.1 Myxococcales bacterium
ACTCCGGCTTCTTGGCGAGCGCGTGCAGCACGATCTTCTCGATGCTCTTCGGCACCTGCGGATTGAGGCGCGTGAGCAGCGGCGGAGGCTCGCGGATGTGCTTGATGAGCACGTCGCCGAACCCCTCGCCGGGGAACGGCACACGGCCCGCCAACATCTGAAACAGGATGCAGCCGAGCGCGTAGACGTCCACGCGGTGATCGATCTGCTTCGACTCGGCCTGCTCCGGCGCCATGTAGTGCGCGGTGCCGAGCAGCGAGCCGGTGCGCGTCTTGTGCTGCTGCATCGCCCCCGGCCCGGTCAGCTTGGCCAGGCCGAAGTCGAGGATCTTGACGAAGTCGCTGTCGCTGCCGCGACGAATGAGCATGATGTTGTCGGGCTTGAAGTCGCGGTGGATGATGCCGCGCGCGTGCGCCGCCGCCAGCCCGTCGGCGAGCTGGAGCGCGATGTGCACCGCCCGCGGCACCGACAGCGCGCCCTCCTGCTTGAGCACGTCGCCGAGGCCGCGCCCTTCGAGCAGCTCCATGACGATGAAGCTCTCGCCCTCGGGCGACTGCCCGTAGTCCTGCACCTCGACGATGTTCTCGTGGCCGATCTGCGTGACCGCGCGCGCCTCTTGAAAGAAGCGGAACAGCATCTCCTCGTTCGACGCCAGCTCGGGGTGGATCACCTTGAGCGCAACGCGCTTGCCGATGCGCGGATGGTGCGCGGCGTAGACGCTGCCCATAGCGCCTTCGCCCACCTTCTGCTGCACCTGATAGTTTCCGACCGTAGACCCGACGCCAATCACGGACTACATTTTAGCCTCAAACGGGTGCGGCCAACAGAGCGAAAGGCGCCCTGCCCTTGCGGCAGTGGGCGCAAGTACAAGAACTGCTGCTACACGCGTGACCGCGCCGAGGAGGCGCCGCGCGAGGCGGCCCGGGCCGGGCTGCGTCAGGTCGACGAGCTGCTGCGGGTGTTCCTGCCGCTTCTGGAGAGCCGCGGCGAGTACAAAATCGCCTGCGGCTCCGGCTGCAACGCCTGCTGCAACAACTTCGTCCGCTGTAGCCTGCCCGAGGCGCTGCTGGTCGCCGACTGGCTTCAATTGCCCGAGAACGCCGCCGTCCTGGCGCGCTTTCGGGAGAAGCTGCCCGCCTGGCGCGACTGCGCCGGCCCCACCGCGCGCGAGCTGGAAGAAATTCTGGAGAAGAGCGGCGGCACCCAGCCCGAAGGGGCCGAGTGGGAGCGCTTCAAGACCATCGGCCAGGAATACGCGCTGCGCGGCAACCTGTGCCCCTTCAACGAGGAGGGCCGCTGCGAAATCTACCCGGTGCGGCCCACCATCTGCCGCTCGGTGCACGTGCTGGAGACTTCGCATTACTGCACGCCGGGACGCGGCCAGCATCCCAAAGTCGTCTCCCACCCCAAGCTGGAAGAGGTGGTGCAGGAGGCGACCACCACCTTCGGCCGCGCCGCCGTCGCGCTCACCGGAAGCAGCCGCGAGCGCGCCCTCCCCGAGAGCGTCGCCTGGGCCCTCGACCGCCGCCGCTAGACACCGTTCACTTTGCGGTAGGTCGCGCAGCAGCGGTCGGGCGTCGCAGTGGTTTTTCGCGGGCGTCGAGGAGCGC
>DATBAA010000228.1:0-3224 GCA_036271755.1 Myxococcales bacterium
GCTGGACGGTGGGAGAGCCGCGGACCGACCCGCGCTTCCTCTTCAAGAAGGAGATGCACGACTTCGGGCAGAAGATCGTCCTCGGACATCTCATCCCGGCGGGCGGCGGCATCGAGGATGGAAGCCAGGTGCTGCACATCCTCGAGACGCATCCGGCGACGGCGCGCTTCATCGCCGGAAAGCTCATCAGGCGTTTCGTCAGCGACGACCCTCCCGACGCGCTGGTGTCCCGGGTGGCCAGCACGTACACCGCGACCGGCGGCGACGTCCGCTCGATGCTGCGCACCATCTTCGAGTCGCCCGAGTTCTGGAGCCGCAAGGCCCTGCGCTCCAAGGTGCGCTCGCCGCTCGAGCTGGTGGCGGCCTCGACGCGGGCGCTCAACGCGTCGGTCTCGGATCCGCTGCAGCTGGCCAAGGCCGTGGCGCGCATCGGCCAGCCGCTCTACGGCGCCCAGCCTCCCACCGGCTACGCCGACGTCTCGCAGACCTGGCTCTCGTCGGGGGCGCTCCTGGCGCGCATCGACTTCGGGCTCTCGCTCGCCAGCGGCCAGGTCGCGGGCGTGAGCGTCGATCTCTCCAGCCTGGGCGGCGGACCGCCCGAGCAGGTGCTGACCCGGGCCGCGGCTGCGCTGGGCGCCAACGCGCTCTCGGACAAGACCCGCGACTACATCCTGCAGCAGCTGCGGCAGACGCCTTCCAAGCCGGACCTGCAGGCGGCGCGCGCGGTCGGGCTGCTCCTCGGCGCCCCGGAGCTGCAGCGGAGATGAGCATGCGCTTCTCACGCAGAGGGCTCCTGAGGGGCGGCGCGCTGGTGGCGGCCGGCTCGTTCATTCCCGGCTTCGCGCGGCGCGCGCTCGCGGCGGAAGAGCTGGGTCCGGGCCGGCGCAAGTCGCTGGTCTTTCTCTTCCTGCGCGGCGCGCTCGACGGCCTGCACGCGGTGACGCCGGTGGACGAGCCGCGCTTCCAGCAGCTGCGGCCGCAGCTCGCGCTGCGCCCGGAGGAGCTGCTCGACCTGGGCGTGCCGGGCTTCAAGCTGCATCCGTCGCTGGCCGGGCTGCTGCCGCTCTGGCGCGACGGCTCGCTGGCGTTCGTGCACGCGGTCGGCTCGCCAGACCCGACGCGATCCCACTTCGACGCCCAGGACTACCTGGAGCTCGGAACGCCGGGAGTGAAGGGCACCTCGGACGGCTGGCTGGCGCGGGCGCTGGGCGAGACGGAGATAGACGAGCCCGGCCCGCTCGATGCGGTGGCCGTCTCGCCGCGGCTGCCGCGCGCGCTGCAGGGCGCGGACGACGCGCTGGCCTTCGCTTCGCTGGAGCAGCTGCGGCTGCACCCGCTGGCCGGCGCGCCGCGAGGCCAGAAGGGCCGCGATCAGGCCCGCGCCGCGTTCGAAGGTCTGTACGGCGCGCTCCCGGACGACGAAGCCGTGGTGACCAGCGGCCGCCAGGCATTCGCAGCGCTCGATCTGCTGGAGAGGAAGCTCAGCTCGGCGGCGGCGAAGTCCACGGTGGTCTATCCCGGCGGGCCCATCGCCAACTCGCTCAAGCCGCTGGCGCAGCTGATCAAGAGCGACGTTGGCCTGCGCGTGGGCTGCGCCGACGCCGGCGGCTGGGACACCCACGTGGCCCAGGCGGGCGCGCTCAACGGCAACCTGAAGCAGCTGGGCGACTCGTTGGCGGCCTTCATGCTGGACCTGGGGCCGCGCGCGCAGGACGTCGTGCTGGTGGCCGCGACGGAGTTTGGCCGCACCGCCCGGCAGAACGGCACCAACGGCACCGACCACGGCCACGCCAGCGTCGCCTTCGTCCTGGGCGGCGGCGTGAAGGGCGGCCGCATCCACGGTGTCTGGCCCGGCCTGGCCGACGATCAGCTCTACCAGGGCCGCGATCTGGCCGTCACCACCGACCTGCGCAGCGTATTGGCAGCCGCGGCCGGAGCCCAGCTGGACGCCACCGATCTGGCCGAGCTCTTCCCCGGCTTCACGGGCGAGCCGCTTGCGGGCCTCTTTGGTTGAAAGTCGTTATATACCCACGGCATGAGACTCTTCCTGCTCGCGTTGCTCGTCTCCGCCGCCGCCTCGGCCGCCACCCTGGACGAGGCCAAGAAGGCCGCTCCCCGCGCCGACCTGACCGGGCTCACCGACGCCCAGGCCACCGTCTTCCTGCAGGTCGCGGGCGACGTCGAAAACTACGCCGGCTGCCAGGGCACGCTGCTCAAGTGTCTGGACGCCAAGGTGAAGGACCCGCACGCGGTGCGCATGGCCGATCTGGTGGCGCACTTCGCCAGGCTGGACGCCCCGGCGCAGGTGATCACCAACTTCGTCGAGAAGCACTACGCCTCGTTCGACCCCAAGTCGCGCGTGCAGCTCAAGGAGGAGTGCCCGACGCTGGGCAAGGGCCCCATCGCCATCTTGGAGTTCAGCGATTATGAGTGCACGCACTGCGCCAAAGCCGTGCCGGTGCTCGACGAGCTGGTGACCAAGGACCGCAAGGGCAAGGCGCACCTCTGTGCCAAGTACTTTCCCTTCTCCAATCACCCGCGGGCCCGCCTGGCCTCGCTCTGCGCCGAGTATGCGCGGGCGCACGGCAAGTTCTGGCAGATGCACGCCAAGATCTTCGAGCATCAGGAGCAGCTCGACGACGCCTCGCTCAAGAGCTACGCCAAGGAGCTGGGCCTGAACGGAGACGAGATGCTGGCCCAGGCCAACGCGGGCAAGTTCGACGAGGTGGTGGAGAAGAGCGTTCGCATGGGCAACATCGCCGGCGTCGACTCCACCCCCACGCTCTTCTTCGACGGCCGCATGAACGCCCTGCCGGTGCTGCCCTGGTTCCTGCAGTTCAGCGTCGACGACGAGCTGCAGTGGCAGAAGGAGCACGGCTGGAAGTTCGCCGCGGCGCCGCCCGCGAAGAAGGCGGCCGCCGGACGCCAGGCCAGGAAATGAACCACTGGCTCTTGAAGACCGAGCCCTCTTCGTTCTCCTTCGATGACCTGGCAAAGGCCCCGCGCAAGACCACCGGCTGGGGCGGCGTGCGCAACTACCAGGCCCGCAACACGCTGCGCGACGAGATGAAGAAGGGCGACCTCGTCCTCGTTTATCATTCGAACGCGGACCCCAGTGCCGTCATCGGCACCGCGGAGGTGGTTCGCGAGGGTTACCCGGACCCATCGCAGTTCGACAAGAAGGACGACCACTACGACCCCGACTCTCCCGTGGGCGCGCCGCG
>DATBAA010000229.1:0-7136 GCA_036271755.1 Myxococcales bacterium
CCGGCATCACCGTGGTGAAGACGATGGTGTAGACGATCATCAAGAGCAGCGGGTTGAGCATGGTCCAGAAGAGGCCCAGGACGCTGCGCTTGTAGCGGACCTTCAGCTCGCGAACCACGAGCAGGCCGATGAGCTGGCGGAACTGCAGCAGCAGCCCCACGCCCGTCTTCTGCACCGCCGGCTGGTTGAGCTCTTGCGCCGTCACGCTCATACGGTCAGCTCTGCCAGAAAGCGATCGAGCGCGGCGCCCAGCGGCAGCGGCACGTCATTGCCGAGGAGCTTCTGCACCTTCTCGACGCGCAGGCCGCAGCGCAGCGGGCGGGGCGCGGGCAGCTTCAGCTCGGCGAGTTTCACCCGCTCGATGAGGCTCTCGTCCGCGCCCAGCTTGCGCGCCAGCTGCTGGCAGAACTCCACCCGCGTGACGCGCGAGGCGCCGGTGCAGTGGAAGATGCCTTGCTCGCCGCTCTGGTGGACGCCGATGACCATCTCGGCCGCGTTGTCCGCGAGCGTGGGCGAGACGATCTGGTCGCTGAAAGCCTTGACGGGTTTTCCGGCGTTGAAGTTCTCGACCACGCCCAGCGCGAAGGTGCGCTTGCCGCCCTTGCGGCCGGTGAAGATGACCGCCACCCGGCAGACGGCGCGGTCCTGTGCGAGCAGGAGCGCGGCCTCTTCGCCGGCCCGCTTGCTGCGCGCGTAAGTACCCCGCGGGTTGGGGGCGTCGTCCTCGGAATAGTCGCCCTTCTCGCCGTCGAAGACGTAGTCGGTGGAGAGGTGCGTGAAGCGCGCGCCGATGAGCCGGCAGGCGTTGGCGGCGGCTTCCACCGCGGTGGCATTGATGGTGAAGGCTTCGACGGGGCTCTTCTCGCTGGCGTCGACGTCGGTCATGGCGCCGGCGTTGATGACGCCCGCGGGCCGCCGCTCGAGGATCAAGGCTTGGAGCTTTTCGGGCTGCAGCAGATCTTGATCGACGAATTCGATCTGGTCCGAGACCTCGAACCGCCGCGGACCGCGTGCCACCGCGATGATTTTCTCGCCCGCCTCCGCCAGCCGCGCCACGATTCGGCTGCCGCAGAGGCCGTTGGCTCCGGTGACCAGCGTCGTCACTTATCGCGACCCGTAGTTGCGCTCGTAGTAGGTGCGGTATTCGCCGCTGCGGACGCGCTCCCACCAGCCGCGGTTCTGCACGTACCAATCGACGGTCTGCGCGAGGCCCTTCTCGAAGGCAATGCGCGGCTTCCAGTTCAGCTCGGCGTGGGCCTTGGCGGCGTCGATGGCGTAGCGGCGATCGTGCCCCGGGCGATCCTTCACGTACTCGATCAGCTCGCTGCCCTTGCCGAGGATCTCCAGCAGGCGATTGACGATGGTCAGGTTGGCCCACTCGTTGTCCGAGCCGATGTTGTAGACCTCGCCCGCTCTTCCTTTTTCCAATGCGGCCAATAGAGCGCGGCCGTGATCCTCGACGTGGATCCAGTCGCGGATCTGCTGGCCGTCGCCGTAGACCGGCAGCTTCTTTCCCTCGAGCGCGTTGGCGATCATCAAAGGAATGAGCTTTTCGGGAAACTGATACGGCCCATAATTGTTGGAGCAGCGGGTGACCACCACGTCCATCTTGAAGGTGTGGCCGTAGGCGAGCACCAGCAGATCGGCGGCGGTCTTCGAGGCCGAATAAGGGCTGCTCGGTTTCAACGGCGACTGCTCGCTGAACTTTCCCGTCGCGCCCAGCGAGCCGTACACCTCGTCGGTGCTGATCTGCACGAAGCGCTTCACCCCGGCCTGCCGCGCGCACTCGAGCAGCACCTGCGTCCCCGAGACGTTGGTTTCGACGAAGATGCCCGGGCCCAGGATGCTGCGGTCGACGTGGCTCTCGGCCGCCAGGTTCATCACCGAATCGATCTGGTGCATGCGCAGCAAATGTTCGACCAGCTCGGCGTTGGCGATGTCGCCGCGGACGAAGACGTGCTTGGGGTCGGAGCGCAGATCGGCCAGCGACTCGGCGTTGCCGGCGTAGGTGAGCTTGTCGAGGTTGACGAGCGTCCAGTCCGGCCGCTCCTTGCGCAGCAGGCGGACCAGGTTCGAGCCGATGAAGCCCGCCCCGCCGGTGACCAGCACAGCCGTCACTTGAAGCTCTTCTCCGCGCTGAGCGCGTCGGTGGCGCGGCCGGTGACCAGCTCGTTGGCGGCGTGCAGCGAGTCGAAGGTGCCCGCGTCCGTCCACCAGCCCGAGAGGCGGTCGCACTGCAGCGTGCCCGCGCTCAAATAGTGGTTGTTGACGTCGGTGATCTCCAACTCGCCGCGGCCGCTGGGCTTGAGCGTCTTGATGATGTCGAAGACGCCGTTGTCGAAGAAGTAGATGCCCACCACCGCCAGGTCGCTCTTCGGCTCCTTGGGCTTCTCGACGATGCGGGTGACGCGCGAGCCTTCGATTTCGGCGACGCCGTAGCGCTGCGGATCGTGGACCTGCTTGAGCAGCAGGCGCGCGCCCTGCTGCTGCTTCTCGAAAGCCTTCACGAAGGGCGTGATGGACTCTTGAAAGACGTTGTCGCCGAGGATGACGCAGCAGCAGTCCTTGCCGGCAAAGTTTTCCGCGAGGCCCAGCGCCTGCGCGATGCCGCCCGCCTCGTCCTGCACCTTGTAGGTGAAGCGGCAGCCGAACTCGCGGCCGGAGCCGAGCAGCGTCACCACGTCGCCCATGTGCTCGACGCCGGTGACGATGAGGATCTCGGTGATGCCGGCCTCGGTCAGCTTCTTGACCGGGTGGAAGATCATCGGCTCACGGCCCACCGGCAAGAGGTGCTTGTTGGTCACTTTGGTGAGCGGAAAGAGACGCGAGCCGGTGCCGCCCGCGAGGATGATGCCCTTCATCGTGGCGCTCCTGACTTGGGACGGCGCGCTTTCTGCCAGAAAGAGGCCGCAGTGCCAAGAGTCAACCGCGGCGGAAGGTGATGATTGCGCACAGCGTACTGAGCGCCGCCGGAGCCGCGGCGGCCACCGCCGACCCCAGCGAACCGCCCATGGCCAGCGCGTGCACCACCACCGAGGCCGCCCAGAGCACGAGCGAGAGGCCGATGCCCACCGCCACGGCGGCGGCGATGGGAACGCGGCGGCGCGGGCGCTGCAGCCAGATGGAGATGCCCAGGGCCGCCAAGGCCGCCGGGACCGCCTGCAGCGGCTGGGCGACGCGCTCGGCGATGGTCAGCTCGAACTCCTTGGCGGGCTGCCCGCTCTGGGCGCGCAGCCGCATCTGCTCGCGCAGCTGGCGGAAGGGCAGCTGCTGCGGGCGGCCGCTGCGCAGCAAGAGGTCCGCGGCGCTCTCGGGAAAGACCTCGCGCAGCTCGTCATAAGAATGCTCCTCGATGCTGCCGCCTGGCTCCTTCGAGGGGCCGTAGCGAATCTCCTGCACGTCGACGAAGCGCAGGCCGCGCGCGCCGTCGGGCTCCAAGCGATGGGCGACGAGGCGCCTGGTGAGGCGGAACGGCGGTCCGATCTCCAGGACGGTCGCCGGCTCCCAGCCGCCGTCGCGCTGCGGGCCCAGGTGGTAGACGCGGCCGTTCTGGCCGCGCAGCCAGGAGGAGCCGGCGTGGTAGGTGGCCCAGTCGCCCCAGTTGTTGAAGCGCTTGACCTGAATCTCCTCGATGCGCGCCGAGGCGTGCACCACCACCTTCTCGTTGAGCCAGAAGCTGGCGGCGCCCAGGAGCGCGGCGAAGACGGCGATGGGCAGCGCCAGCCGCAGCGGGCGCACGCCCACGGAGAGCAGCGCGGTGAGCTCGCCCCGGCGGCCCAGGAGCGCGATCAGCAAGGTCGCGGCGATGATCAGCGCGGCGGGCGCCAGCTGGTAGCCCACCACCGCGGCCTTGTTCAGATAGAGCTCGGCGGCGGGCTTGCCCCAAGCGCGGCCGGTGAAGCCGTGGGCGCGGTCGGCGAAGTCGATGACCAGGTAGATGAGCACCACGCCGCCCAGCGTGGCGGCGAAGAGCCGCGCCATCTCGCGCAGCAGCAGGCGATCGAGATGGCCGTAGAGCTTCACGTAGCGGCGATGTCCTTGCGGATCTGCATGCCGTCGAAATGAACCTTTTGCAGCGCCGAGTATGCCCGCTTGCGCGCCGCCTCGGCGTCTTCGCCCAGCGCCGCGACGGTCAGGATGCGGCCGCCGCCGGTCACGATGCGCCCTTCATGCAATCGCGTTCCGGCGTGCAGCACCCAGAGATCCTCGCCCTCACCGGCGTCGTCGAGGCCTTTGATCTCGTCGTTGGGCCGCGGGGTGCCCGGATAGTTGTGCGCCGCGGCCACCACCGCGACGGCAGTGCGCGCGTCCCAGATGGCCTTCTCGTTGGCGAGCTTTCCCAGGGCGGTCGCGAGCAGGAGCGGCAGCGGGTCGCTGCGCAGGCGAATGAAGATGGCCTGCGCCTCCGGGTCGCCGAAGCGGCAGTTGAACTCCAGGACCTTGATTCCCTTCGGGGTGAGCATCAGGCCTGCGTAGAGCGCGCCGACGAAGGGCATTCCGCGCGCGGCCATCTCGCGGGCGGTGGGGATGAGCACCGTCAGGACGGTCTCGTCGATGATCGACTGGCTGGCGTCGGGCGGCGAGCAGATGGCGCCCATGCCGCCGGTGTTGGGGCCTTTGTCGCCGTCGAGCAGCCGCTTGTGATCGCGGGCCGGCGGCAGCGGCAGGATGTTCTCGCCGTCGCAGAGCGCAATCACCGACAGCTCGGGACCTTCGAGGCGCTCTTCGATGAGCAGCCGCGCGCCCGGCTTGTACAGCTCGTCCACGGCTGCCGCGGCTTGCTTTCCGTCGTCCGCGACGACCACGCCCTTCCCCGCCGCGAGGCCGTCCAGCTTGACCACGCAGGGCCCGGCTTGCAGCGCATAGGCGCGGGCCTTGTCCCGATCGTCAAAGACCGCGGCGTGCGCCGTCGGCACGCCCGCGGCTCGCATCACGTCCTTGGCGAAGGCCTTGGACGATTCGATCTGCGCGGCTCTCTGCGAGGGTCCGAAGCAAGGAATGCCGTGCCTGGCCAGCCTGTCCGCGAGGCCTTCCGCGAGCGGCGCTTCCGGGCCGACCACCACCAGGTCGGGCTTCTCGGCGATGATCGCGTCCGCTCCGCTTGCGATGCAGCGTGCTTCGCGCGCGATGCCCGGATTGCCGGGGCTGGCGACGATCTCTCGCGCCTGCCCGCCCAGCCTCAAGCTTCTGACGAGCGCATGCTCTCGAGCGCCGGATCCGACCACCACGACCTTCGCTGGCATGGCCGTCTAATGCCTGAAGTGGCGCACGCCGGTAAAGAGCATCGCGATGCCGTGCTTGTCGGCCATGGCGATGACCTCCTCGTCGCGCACCGAGCCGCCCGGCTGGGCCACGGCCGTCACGCCTGCGAGCGCGGCCGCTTCGAGGCCGTCGGGAAAGGGAAAGAACGCGTCGGACCCCAGCGCGGCGCCCTTCGCTTTTTCGCCCGCTCTCGCCGCGGCGATGCGCACCGAGTCCACCCGATTGGTCTGCCCCATGCCGATGCCGACCGTCAGATCCTTCTGCGCCAGCACGATGGCGTTCGACTTCACGTGCTTGACCACGCTCCAGGCGAAGCTCAGCGATTCGAGCTCGTCGGGCGTCGGGCCGCGCTTGGTGACGAGCTTCCAGCCGCGCGGGTCGGCCTCGGCCAGGTCGCGCGACTGCACCAGGAGCCCGCCCGGAACGCTGCGCACCTCGCGCGGCTCTTGCGTCCAGGTCTCGCGCGCGTCGCCAAGCAGAGGCACTTCCAAGAGGCGCAGCGACTTCTTGCTCTTCAAGATGTCGAGCGCGGCCTTGTCGAAGCCGGGCGCGATCACCGCTTCGAGAAACGTCTCGGCGATGGCCGTGGCGGTGGGCCCGTCGACCGCGTGGGTGAGCGCGACGATGCCGCCAAAGGCGCTGATCGAGTCCGCGTCGCGCGCCAGCCGGTAGGCCTCGACGATGCTCCCGGCCCGCGCCACGCCGCAGGGATTTGTGTGCTTGACGAAGACCACCGCCGGCCGGCCCGTGGCGCCTTGCGCGTGCTCCTTCAGGGCCTCCATCGCCGAGCTGCCGTCGAGGATGTTGTTGTAGGAGAGCTCCTTGCCCTGCAGCTGCTTCGCGCTCGCCAGCGTGGGCTCCTTCGGCTGCGGCAGCGCCGCATAGAAAGCCGCGCGCTGGTGCGGGTTCTCGCCATAGCGCAAGGCCTGCAAACGCCGGTACTCGGGCAGCGGCGGCGACTCTGCAAACGTATCGTTCGCGCTCTGTTCCGACAGATAGCCCGCAATGGCCGAATCATATGCCGCGGTATGGGCAAAGGCGCGCGCCTGCAGCCGCTTGCGGGTGCTCTCGTGCACTTCCCGCTTCTGCTGCAGCTCGGCCAGGACCATCTTGTAGTCGGACGGCTCGACCACCACCGCCACGGACTCCGCGTTCTTGGCCGCGCTGCGGATCATCGACGGCCCGCCGATGTCGATGTTCTCGATGACCTCCGCGAAGGGCGCGCCCTTGGCCACCGTCTCGCGGAACGGATAGAGGTTCACCACCACCAGGTCGATGGGCACGAGGTTCTGCGCCTTCATGTCCTTGGCGTCGCCCTCGTGCTTGCGGCGGGCGAGGATGCCGCCGTGCACGCGCGGGTGCAGCGTCTTCACCCGGCCGCCCAGCATCTCCGGCGCGCCCGTGAAGGCGGCCACTTCGGTGACCTTGATTCCTTCTTTGGTCAATAGCGCGGCGGTACCGCCGGTGGAGAGGATCTCGATCCCCAGCGCGGCCAGGCCGCGGGCGAAGTCGACAAGGCCGGTCTTGTCGGAGACTGAAAGAAGTGCGCGTGCGACGGTCATGCGCGCTGCATAACATGCCTGTGACGACGTGCCACGCGCTGACCGCATTGCCTGCGATTAGGATGCGTTCATGCGAAGCCTGACAATCCGGCCGCAGGTCTCCTTCACCGCGATTCTGGTTGGACTTTTGGCTGTGGAGAGCGTCGTCCTCGCCTCGCACGTGTACGAGCTGCACCCGCTGCCCGTGCGGACGGCGGCCATCATCGATCTGTCGATCATGCCCGCGTTCTTCTGGTGGCTGCTGGTGGTCCGGCGAGGCCTGGCGCGGCCGCGGACGCTGCTCCGGGTGGGCGTGCTGAGCATCGTCTTTGC
>DATBAA010000230.1:0-3086 GCA_036271755.1 Myxococcales bacterium
TGACCAGCAAGCCGTAGATGAGCACGTGCGCGTGGGCGAGGTTTTCGCCGAGGAAGCTGCCCACCGCCGAATTCTCCGGGACGCCCAACTTGAACAGCCCTTCCGCGAGGAGATTGCTGCGCAGCGATTCGGACAAGAGCACCAGCACGACGGCGCCCACCAGCGGCCCCGAGACGGTGCCCACGCCGCCGATGATGCAGATGAGCACGGCCTCCACCGAGATGGAGAGGCCCAGCACCTCGTCGGGCGAGATGAAGCCTACGTAGAGCGCCGTGAAGCTGCCGGCCAGCGCGGTGAGCGCGGCCGAGATGACGAGGCCCGTGTTCTTGTAGCGCGCCAGCGGGATGCCCAGCGAGCTGGCGGCGTCCTGATCCTCGCGGATGGCTTGCAGGTAGTAGCCAAGCTTCGAGCGCTTGACGACGACGTTCACCAGCACGGTGAAGGCCGCCATGGCCAGGCCCAGATAGTAATAAGGAGTCTTGCTGCTCCAGTCGGTGAGGACGTGGCCGCCGATTTGAAAGGGCGGCAAGTCACTGACCAGGATTCCTTCCGCGCCGTTGGTGAGTGACTTCCAATTGAGCGCCGAGAGCCGGACGATCTCGGCGACCGCGATCGACGCGAGCACGAAGTAAGGTCCGCGCAGGCGGAAGGTGATGCTGCCGATCACCAGCGAGATCAGCACCGCCAGGACGATGGCCACCCAGATGCCGATCCACGGCGGCACGTGATAGTTTTGCAGCAGGATCATGGTGCCGTAGGCGCCCACTCCCGAATAGGCCGCATGACCGACCGAGTATTGCCCGGCATAACCGCCGATGATGTTCCAGCCCTCGCCCATGGCGGTGGCGATGAAGAGCAGGATGAAGATGTGCAGCGCGTACGGGCTCTGGATCCAGAGCGGCACGAGCCCAAGTCCGAGCAGGATGACGAACGGTAGGACTTTCACGCGTTGCTCTTTCCCAACAGGCCCGCCGGCTTGAAGAGCAGCACCAAGAGGAAGATGACGTAGACGCAGAGTTCTTTGCTGCCCGAGCCGATATACGCCGCCGAGAGCGACTCCGCCGTGCCGATGAGCAGCCCGCCCAGCATGGCGCCCACCACGCTGCCCATGCCTCCCAGGACCACGACCACGAAGGCCTTCAAGGTGAAGGCGCTGCCCACCTGCGGATAGATGTAGTAGGTCGGCGCAATCAGCGCGCCGGCCGCTCCTGCCAGCGACGCGCCGAGGCCGAAGGCGACGTAGCCCATGCGGCGCACGTCGATGCCCATCAGCTGGGCGGCGTCGCGATCTTGCGCGGTGGCGCGAATGGCGCAGCCCGTCTCGGTCTTGGCGAGAAACCAGTAGAGCGCGGCGGTGATGCAGCCGGTGATCAAGAAGCAGTAGACGAGCGGCGTGGAGAGGTGGATGGGGCCGACGGCGAAGCTGGCCGACGAGTAGCTGGTGGAGAGGATCTTGTAGTCGGAGGTGAAGAGCAGCATGGCGGTGTTGGAGAGCACGAGGCCGATGCCGATGGTGAGCAGGATCTGGTTCTGCGGCAGCGCGTTCAAGGCGCGGTTGATGAGGCCGCGCTGCAGGACGGCGCCCAGCAGGAAGAGCGCGGGCATCACCAGGAGCACGGCCAGGAACGGATCGATGTGCAGCAGCTTGAAGAGGAAGAAGGTGATGTACATGCCCACCATCACCAGGTCGCCCTGCGCGAAGTTGATGACGCGCATGACGCCGAAGATGAGGGTGAGGCCGGTGCCGATGAGCGCGTAGATGCCGCCGATGAGCAGCCCGCTCAAGATCGATTGAATGAGGACGGCCATCGGCGGACTTTTGCATTGCGGCGGTCACTTTGCAAAAGTACGATGCAGGCATGAGCGAGCCCGTCGAGATCAAGATCTGGTCCGATTTCGTTTGACCGTGGTGCTACGTCGGCCTCGGTGAGGTCGAAAGGCTGCGCAAGGAGTACGACGTTCGCCTCGACTGGCGGCCGTACTTCTTGAGACCCGAGACGCCGCCCGAGGGCATGCCGCTGCCCGACTACGTGCTGGCGAAGCAGAAGGACCCGAACAACCCGCTCAAGGCCCGCGCCAAAGAGCTGGGGCTCGTCATGAGGGATCGCGAGCTCCTGCCCTCGACGCGCCGGGCGCACGAGGCAGGCGAGTTTGCCCGCGAGCGCGGCAAGCTCGAGCCCATGCACGCGGCGCTGCTCCGCCGCTACTGGACCGAAGGTCAAGATCTGTACGCCATGGAGGTCCTGCGCGGCGCTGCCACCGAAGCCGGCCTCGACCCCGATGAGCTGCAGCGGGCCATCGAAGCCGGCACCTACAAGAAGGCCGTCGACGACGCGGTGGCCGAAGCGCGCGAGATGGGCGTTCGCGCCGTGCCGCTCTTCGTCCTCCGCGACGAGCTCGCCATCGAGGGCGCGCAGACCCTGGAAGTCTTCCGCTCCGCCATGGAAGAGCTCGGCGTCCAGAGAAAATAGCCCGCCAAGCCCTGCGGGCTACTGGATCTGGCCGCGCGCTTCACCCTTGGGGTTGTTGGCGGTGTGCACGTTGACGTAGGCGCCGCCGCTCTTCAGCGCGGAGAGGAGATCCGCCATGGTCATGGCCGTGCCGTCGGCCTTGGGCTTGATGGCGGAGGCGTCGATGGTGCCTTCGCCCGAGGCCTCGCCCTGCGCGCCGGGCGTGAGGGTGAGCGGCACCAGCACCGGACCGGCCTGGCCGGGCTGGCCCAGATGCACGTGCGCTGCAGAGTAGGCGCTGGAGAGGCCCGAGACCGAGACCTTCCAGGTCAGCGACATGCCGCTGCGGGTGAAGGTCGCCGAGCCGCTCGGCTTCTGGCGCGGGTCGAGCGTGGGCGGCGGGACCTCGTCGGCCGGGGAGAGCGTGGCCCTGAAGACGCTGCCTTGCGACGCCAGATCGCCCGTGCCAGAGGCCGGGCCGGCGGCGGCGCCCAGCGGCGTGGACGAGGCGGGACCATTGGCCGGGCCCAGCTCATTGGACTTCGACGAGGCGCAAGCGGCGGCGAAAGCCAGCAGGATTGCAAAGCGCATGGGGGAAGCTCTCTTTCAGTGCGATTGGTTGATGAAGCGGTCGAT
>DATBAA010000231.1:0-2557 GCA_036271755.1 Myxococcales bacterium
CTCGCCGCGGATGGTCAGCGTGTTGCCGTCCAGCTGGATCTCCACGTCCTTCTCGGCGACTCCGGCCAGCTCGGCGGTGAGGCTGATGCCGTCCTGGTCCTCGAAGACGTCGACCAGCGGCGACCAGGCGGCGGTCATCGCCTCCTGCTTGGGCGCTCCGTAGGTGGCGTCGAAGGTGCGGAAGAGCTGGTCCTGCAGGTTGAAGAAGTTGCGGAACGGGTCGTTGCGGATGATGGCCATGACGTTGTCCTTTCAGGCGTGAAAAAGCGCCTCGCGATAAGGGTCGCGGGGCGCGAAATGAGAGCCGGATTCCGGGGGTTTAGACCCGGACCGCCGACGGGCAGCAACGTAAAGCAGGCCAACGGTTCGTCAAGGGCCGCTGGCGCGATGGGCGGTCATTGCGTAAGTTCGCGCGCCTTTTTGCCCCGGGCCGCGAACAACAGAAGGAAGGAGCCGGCTTGCTCGACAGACTGCAGATGCTGCGCAACGCGCTCC
The DNA here is from genome assembly GCA_036271755.1 of Myxococcales bacterium. Classification (GTDB taxonomy): domain Bacteria; phylum Myxococcota; class Myxococcia; order Myxococcales; family 40CM-4-68-19; genus 40CM-4-68-19. Next base: position 496 of record DATBAA010000231.1, read on the forward strand.
TCCTCGAGCACGCCGACGAGCCCGAGCTGAAGGAGCTGGCCGGCCTCATCAAGACGGTGAAGCTCGAGACTGCCGAGACCTGGGCCATTCGCGGACAGCCCTGCGCGGGCATGGTGATGGTGGAGCAGGGCGCGCTCGAGGTCATCCTCGACTCCACGCCCATCTGCTCTTTGTCGCCAGGCAGCGTCTTCTGCGAGGACGCGCTGGTCTCCGACGCGCTCGCGCCGGCCACCTTGAGAGCCGCGTCGCCTTCGGTCATCGCGGTGCTGGAGCGGGCCGCGGTCGAGGAGCAGCTCGACCAGATGCCGCAGCTCTGGGAGACGCTCGATCAGGCCTGGCGAAGGCGCGTGCTGGTGGCGCGGCTCTACGCCATCGACCTCTTCCACGACCTCTCGCACGAAGCGCGCCTGCAGCTGGCGCAGGCCTTCGAAGAGGTCGACCTGGCGCCCGGCGCGCTGCTCGCCGAGGAGGGCAAGGTGCTCGACTGCTTCTGGGTCATCCGCGAGGGCCAGGCGGAACTGCAACTGCCGGAGGGTGAAGACCCCGCGAGCGTCCCGCTGAGGGCCGGCGAATACGTCGGCGAGCTGGCCGTCCTGGAGGACTTCCTGCAGAGCGCCACCGTCAGCGCGCCCTACGGCCTGCGCGCCATGCGCCTCACGAGAGCAAAGCTGTCGGAGACGCTCGACCTCAAGGCCTACGCCGAGGTCGAAGCCGCCGCTCAACGCCGCAAAAACTCGATCCTCTAGCGGCGCTTCCGCGTGCTCACGACAACTGTCGGCAGGTCTTCGACGACGGGCGAGCTCTTCAGCGCCACCATCTGCCGCCGCGCCCGCGCGGAGGTGCGCTCGCGCGAGCGAGAGATCTCCTTCTTCGCAGTCCGCAGCAGCCGGTCGCCCGCCGCATCCAGCGCGGCAAACGCGTCGGGCGTGGTCTCCTCGATCTGGATGGTCTTCCTGCCGGGCATGTGCAGCGTCAGGTGCACCTCGCGCGACTCTCCCCCGTGACCGTTGGCCTTTCCGACCTCCACGCGCAGCTCGGCCGCCTCGCTGTCGTAGAAGCGGCTGAGCGGCAAAAGCACATGCTCTTCCGCGTAGCGCCTGAGACCTGCACCAACCCTCATCTGCTTGCCTTGGACGATGAGCTTCATCCTTTGAAACTAGGCACTGCCCGCGATATCGCACCGCATTGACCGGCTACTGGCCGCATGCTAGGAAGCCGCGACTTTTGACCCAGGTGTTTCTTTTGCAAGGAGCTGTCCGCCCGTGATCGACACCGGCGTCGCCCGCAGGTATGCGCGCGCGCTTCTCTCGCTCGGCCTCGAAGAGGGCCGCCACGAACAACTCGGAGACGAGCTGACGGCCGTTCTGCGCGCGCTGCACGACAATCGCGACCTCGGCTCCATGCTGCAGAACCCGGGCTATTCGCAAGAGCAGCGCAAAGGGGCGGTCAACTCGCTCGCCTCCGCATTGAGCCTCTCGCCCATCCTGGTCAGCTTCCTGCATCTCCTGGTCGATCGCCAGCGCATCGCGGATCTGCCCTCCATCGGCCGCTCTTATGGAGCGCTGCTCGACACCCAGGTCGGCCGGGTCCGCGCCAGCGTCACCGCGGCCCAGCCGCTCTCGCCGGAAGAGGTCACCAAGGTGCGCGAGTCGCTGGCGCAGATGACCGGCCACACCATCGTCCTGGAAGCCAAGACCGACCCGCAGATCCTGGGCGGCGTCATCGCGCAGGTGGGCGCCACGCAGTACGACGGCAGCCTGAAGACGCAGCTCGAGAAGCTGCGAAATGAGCTCAAACAAGCGCCCGCGTAGCACCGCGCTTCAGCAGCACGACTTTTCAAGGAGCAGAGATGACAGAGATTCGCGCCGACGAGATCAGCCGCATCCTCCGCGAGCAGATCAAGGGTTACGGCAAGCAGGTTGAAGTCAGCGAGACGGGCACCGTGCTCTCCACCGGAGACGGCATCGCCCGCGTCTACGGCCTGGAAGGCGTCATGGCCGGCGAGCTGGTGGAGTTTCCCGGCGGGCTGCAGGGCCTCGTGCTCAACCTGGAAGAGGACTCC
>DATBAA010000232.1:0-3485 GCA_036271755.1 Myxococcales bacterium
AGCCGCCAAGGCCCGCGATACTGTCCCGTCTGCAACCGCCGCTACCTGGCCGGCACCGTCTGCTCCGACGACGGCGCGCAGCTGGTGGTGGGCATTCCGCCCGGCGCGACGCCCTCCAAGCCGGAGCTGGTGCGCAGCAGCCCCTCGCGGCCGCCGCCCGATAGACCCGCTTCGCGGCCTCCGCCGGACAAGGCCGCGTCGAGGCCGCCGCCGCCGCCGCTGGAAAAGACTTTGCCGCCGCCTCCTCCGCCCAAGAGCAAGACCGGCATCTACATCGGCGTCGCGGTGGTGCTGCTGGCCGTCGTCGCCGCGGTGGTCTGGCGCATGAAAGAGCGCGCGGCCGTCGAGGCGCAGGAGCAGACGGACAAGGTCAACGCCCAGGCCAAGGCCGACACCGCCGCCGCCGCTTCGGCCGCCAGCAAGCGCCCGCAAGGCGTGACCGCGACCGAGATCACCGTCGGCATGAGCGCGCCCTTCTCCGGCCCCGCCAAGGAGCTGGGCCGGGCGATGAAGACCGGCATCGACATCGCCTTCGCGGCGGCCAACGCGGCTGGCGGAGTCAATGGCCGCACGCTCAAGCTCATCGCGCTGGACGACGGCTACGAGCCGGCCCGCACCAAGGACGTGATGAAGGACCTGGCCGACACGCGCAAGGTCTTCGGCTTCATCGGCAACGTCGGCACGCCCACCGCGGAGGTGTCGCTGCCGCTGGTGCTCGACCGCAAGCTGCTCTTCTTCGGGCCCTTCACCGGCGCCGGCCTGCTGCGGCGCGACCCGCCCGACCGCTACGTCTTCAACTACCGCGCGAGCTACGCCGAAGAGACCGCCGCGACCATGAAGTACCTGGTCGAAGTGCGCCGCATCAAGCCCGAGGAGATCGCGGTCATGGCCCAGCAGGACGGCTATGGCGACTCTGGCTGGGCGGGCGTCGCGAAGATGCTGCGCAAGTACGATCGCGATCCAGACAAGACCTTGCGCACCGGCTACAAGCGCAACACCACCGACGTGCAGGAAGCCGTCGACGCCATCTTGAACACGCGCCAGAAGATCCGCGCGGTGATCATGGTGCCCACCTACAAGGCGGCGGCGAAGTTCGTCGAGAAGGTGAAGGCCCAGCGGCCCGACATGGTCTTCACCAGCGTCAGCTTCGTCGGCTCGCAGGCGCTGTCGGACGAGCTGATGTCGGCGGGCCCGAAGAACGCGGAAGGCGTCATCGTCACCCAGGTGGTGCCGCTGCCCACCAGCCGGTCGACCTCGGTGCTCAAGTACCAGGAGCTCTTGCCCAAGTATTCGGTGGGCGAGAAGCCGGACTTCATCTCGCTGGAAGGCTACCTCTCGGCGCAGCTGCTCATCGAAGGCCTGAAGCGCGCGGGGCCCGACTTCACCATGGAGTCGCTGGTGGACACGCTGGAGTCGATGCGCGGCATCGATCTGGGCATCGGCGCGCCGATGAGCTTCGGCATGAGCGAGCACCAGGCGTCGCACAAGATCTGGGGCACCGTCCTGGACGCCAACGGGCAGTATCAGCCGCTCGATCTGGAATAGGCTCCAGCAGTGCGACGTCGATTGGCGACTGTGGCCTTCATGGCCGCGATCGTGTTCATGTTCTTGCGCATCCGTCAGCAGGTGATGTCGGAGCACTTTTCGCCGGCGAGACCTGCGTCGTTGCCTCCGCGAGAGAGCCAGGCTTCGACGCGGGCGTTCGATCAGCGGCCCGCGGTGACGCTCGCTCCCGGCAGCTCGAAGTCGCAGTTGCCCGCGCCTTCGGGCGCGTTCGAAGGCCGCGTGGTCTCGGCGTTGACCGGCAAAGGATTGCCCGGCGCGCAGCTCACCTTCGCGCGCAACGAAGAGACCTCGTCAGTCATCGCTTCCGCGGAGGGCGCATTCCGCTTCGAAGCGCGCGCCGCCGGCCGCTGGTTTCTCGCCGCCGCCACCGCCAACGGCCACCAGCCCTTCGCGCCCGAGTGGGGACAGAGCCCCATCCAGCTCGACGCGCGGCCGGGCGAGACGGTGCGGGGCATCACCGTTGCGCTGCTGCCCGTCGAAGAGCTGCAAGGGCGCGTGGTGGACCTCGAGAAGAAGCCCGTCGCCGAAGCCGAGATCACCGTGCTGGGCGGGGGCGTTGGGACGAGCGTGCTCACGCCCCTGACCACGCACTATCGTTCGGGCGCGGACGGCACCTTCACCTTCAGCGCGCCGGAAGAAGCCACCATCGAAGCGCGGCACGAAGGGTTCGCCACCGGCCGCGCCTCGGTGGACTACGCGGTGCACATGAGCCACAAGCTCACCATTCAATTGAAGCCAGCTTCCGAGCCGCTGCTGGCCATTGAAGGAGTTGTCGAGGACGCCGCGGGTGCTCCGGCCGAAGGCGTTTCGGTGTCGGCTTCGCGCAGCTTCATGGAGGCGGGCGCGATTGCTCGCAGCGATGCGCAAGGCCGCTTCAAGCTGGCAGAGCTCACCGGCGGCACCTGGCGCGTCATCGCCAGCAAGCCTGGCGCTGCTCCGGCCATTGCCGAGGCGCAGGCCGGCACGGCTGGTCTGCGGCTGCGGCTCTTGCAAGGCGGCCGGCTGGCGGGCCGGGTAACCGAGAAGCATGGCGGGCCCGTCCGGCTCTTCTCGCTCTTGGTGGTGCAGCCGGGTCTCATTCAAAGCCTCTCCTTCATCGATCCGGACGGCCGCTATCAGATCGAAGGGCTGCAGCCCGGAGAGGCGACCGTCAGCGCCATCGCGCCCGGCCAGGCTCCGGCGAGCAATCGGCGCGTCACCATTCCCGAGCCGGGCGCGGCCGCGGCGCAGCTCGATTTCGAGCTGACCACCGGTGGAAAGCTGACCGGCTCGGTGGTGGAGCGCGGCACGGGAAAGCCACTGGCCGGCGCGGACGTCTCGGTCGAAGGCACCAGCGCCTCGCAAGGCGTGCCCATCCGCAACCAGACCCTCACCGGCGCGGACGGCAAGTTCGCCTTGGACGCGCTCGAGGAGACGAAGCTGGGCATCATCGCTTCGGCTGACGGCCACCACGGGCGCATCCTCTCCGTGCCGCCCATCGCCGACGGCGACACGGGCGGGCCGGTGAACATCGAGCTGACGCCACTGCAGCCGGGCGAGGACCCACAGGTGGAGCTGACGGGAATTGGCGCCACGCTCTCCAAGCAGGGAGACGCGCTGGCCATCGGGCTCACGCCTCCGGGCGGCGGAGCGGCCGAAGCGGGCTTGGGGCCGGGCGACCGGATCGTCGCGGCAGACGGAGCGTCTCTAGCGTCGCTCACGTTGGGAGAAGCCATTCAACTTCTCCGCGGCCCCGAAGGAACGACAGTGACTTTGTCGGTGATCAAATCCGGCACGGCGCAGACGATCAACGTCGCCGTCACCCGCCGGCTCATCCGTGGCTGACCTATGAAGATCTTCTTGCTCGCCCTACTTGCCGCCGAAGTCAGCAGCTCGAAGCCGTTCGCCGAGTTGATGCGCGAAGCAAATGCGCGCATGCA
>DATBAA010000233.1:0-3115 GCA_036271755.1 Myxococcales bacterium
CGCCGAGGGCCTGCTCTTTCTCCAGGCAGATGATCTCAATGCGGCGCGCGCGCTCGTCCGGTTGTTTGAGCATCCTTGCCGTCTCAATCGCCTTGGCGCGATCTTGAAAGCGGGAGAGATGTGGAAGCGCAGCCCGCGAGCGAATCGATGCGCATTCTGGAGGCTGCTCTCGCGCCGCTCTCGAGTACCGAAGACGCCGACGTGTTCACGAAGGCGGCACCCGCGCTTGCCATCATGGAGCCGCGGCGAACGCGCGATCGATGCATCGAGTTGCTCGGACATGCGGAATGCGATGTTCGTTACTTCGCGGCGCGGACTCTGGTCGAAACGCGCCGCTTTCCCGAAGCTCGAGCGGCGGTTCTGCGTTGGTTGCCGGGCGAGGCTTCGCTGAGCAATGCATTGATGCTTGCGAATAGCCTTGGTGACGACGCGGCGAAGGTCCTGCCGGGTCTTGTCGCTCGCGGGCTCGACCACGAGTCGCCAGCGGGCTGCTCTCCGGTGAGATCGTCACCGACCTGCGCGACAACATGGATCTCTTCGGCTTCGGCGCCGCGAGAGAGCTGATCGAGCAGAAGACGCGCGGTGAGTTGGCGGAGCTTCCTGAAACGCTCAGCGAGCATTGGCGCGTCGAGATCCAGCGGGCGTTCAAGCTCCTGAATGAAGCCGTCGCCAAATCTCCACTGCCCGAAGAGCCGAAGAACGCCGACGCGCTCGATGCGTGACTCTTGGCGCTACGCAAGAAGCTCTAGTGGCTCGGGTGGCCCTCCAGCGGGCGGATTTCGCGAGAGGAGAGCTTGATGAAGCGGCCGAGGAGGCCGGCGGCCACGGCGGTCAGCCCGGCGCAGAGGCCCCACCAGAGGCCGATGACGCCCTGGCCGAAGTGAAGTCCGAGAAGCACGGCGACCGGCAGTCCGATCAGGTAGTGGCCGCCGACATTGGCCAGGAACGCGAAGCGCGTGTCTCCGGCGCCGCGCAGGACTCCTGCGCCAACGCCCTGGATGCCGTCGGACAATTGAAAGACAGCGCAGACCGCGAGCAGCGGGACGGACGCGGAGATGATTTCGGGGTTGTCGGTCACGATGCGCGCCACGGCTTCGGGAAGCAGCCAGAAGACGATGCCGAAGAGGCCCATCACACCGGCGCCGATGACGAAGGCGGAGAGGCCGGCGCGGCGCGCTCCGGGTGTGTCTCCGGCGCCGACGGCGCGGCCGACACGAACCGAGCCGGCCATGCCCACGCCGACCCCGGCGCAGAAGGTGAAGCTGGCCAGCGAGATGGCCACCTGGTGCGCGGCCGCGCTCAACGCTCCGAGCCGCGCAGCCAGCAGTCCGACGATGGCGAAGACGCCCACTTCCGCGCCCATCTGCAAGCCGACCGGAATGCCGACCTTCAAGGCCTTGCGCAGATCGGCGACGACGAGCTTGCGGGAGATTCCCTTTTGCGGATGCACGGCCAACGCCACGCAGATCAATTGGACGAAGGCGCAGCCGCTGGTGGCCAAAGCGGAGCCGGCGGCGCCCAGCGCGGGAAAGCCGGCCTTTCCAAAGACGAGCGCGATATCGAGCAAGAGGTTGGCGACATTGGCGAAGAGCACCGCCACCACCATGGCGCGCGTGCGCTGCTCGGCCTGTAGATAAGATCGCAAAGCAGCAAACGCGAGCATGGGCCAAAGCCCGGGCAGCCGCAGCCAGATGAACAAGCGGCCGTCGCGCGCCACGTCGGCAGGAACCCCGGCGGGCTCGAGCAAGAAGGGCAATAAAGCAATCGGCAGCGCCAATACCAATGTCACTGCCAGTGAAAGCCAGAGGCCTTGCCAGACGAGCTCGTGCGCGCGCGTGCGATCGCCCGCGCCCAGCGCCTGCGCGAAGAGCGGGTCGAGCCCCATGGTGGCGCCGAGGCCGATGACCGCCAGCGCGAAGAAGAGCCCGTTGGCCATTCCGACCGCGGCCAGCGGCGCTGCTCCCAGGCGTCCGACGACAGCGGTGTCGACGAGGCCCATCAGCGCATAGCCCGCCTGGGCAAGGGCGATGGGCCCCGCCAGCTTGAGCAGCTGCCACAGCTCGCGCTCACGCTTCACGGTGTCTCACGCGCGTCTCGACCGCGCGAAGCAGGAACGGCAAGACGAAGGTAAAGGCCGCGCAAACCAATGCCACGCGGCCCATGCCAATCAATGCGCCGCTGCCCGACTCACTCAACAATTCGGAAGAGAGCAGGGCGCCGCCGGCCGACGCCGCATGCTGCACCGCCGATTGGATGGACATGAACCGCGCCCGCTCGTCGGGCCGCGGCACCTTGGTGGCGAGCGTGTTGTACGAGACGTTGCGCAGCGAGAGCGAGAGCATGAAGCCGATGATCAGCGCCGTCGGCGCAAGCCAGGTGCGGGCGAAGCCGGCGTAGAGCACCAGGAGCAACAGCGCCGTGGCCACGGTGCCGATCTTGAACGAGCCGACCTTGTCGATGAGCCGTCCGGCGATCTGGGTGGTGAAGAAAGTGACTACGCCGCCGTAGAGATAGAGCCGGCCCAGCAAGGGGCGCGGATAGCCGAGATTCAATTGAACATAGGTGGATAAGTTTGGAATGATGACGAAGCCGGCCGCCATGGTGAAGAAGGTCATCAACCACGAGAGGCGAATGTCGGTCTGCGCGAAGAGGTGGGCGAGCGGCACCAGCTTGCGGTGCTGCTTCAAATGCCCGCGCATGGGGGGCAGCAAGAAGACCGCGCAGAGCGCCAACAGCAGTCCGAGGCCCGCGACGGTGAAGAAGGGCGCGCGCCAGCCGAAGCGCTCCGAGAGCTCCAGGCCGGCCGGAACGCCCAGCACGGAGGCGGCGGAGAAAGCGGCCATGGTGATGCCCACCGCCGCGCCGCGCCGCTCGGGCGGGACGGTGTCGGCGACGATGGAGATGGAGAGGCTGGTGGCGGGCCCGCCGAACATGCCCGCGCAGACGCGGGCCATCACCAGCGTCCAGAAGCCGTGCGCGGCGCCGCCCAGCGCGGTGCCGCAGACGAGGCCGAAGATCGCGACTCCCAGCGCGGGCCGCCGGTCGAATCGATCGAGGAAGAACGAGCCCGCGAGGCCCGCGCAGGCCGCCGCCGCGGTGTAGCTGCCGCCGATGA
>DATBAA010000234.1:0-6747 GCA_036271755.1 Myxococcales bacterium
CACCGTAAATCTGGAACGGAACTTTGGCTTTCGCGAGGTGGGTGAAAATGTTGCCGTTGTTCACTGGCAAATGCCCGACGGTGGACCATTCTTTCATATCGCCCGCCGAAGGTCCGCCGTCGTAGCCCGCGGATGAGCCGGCCATCATGAAGAAACGATTGGGACCGGTCGGCCCCGGCAATGAGGAAAAGAAGTTGTCGCAGATGACGAAGTTGCTCGCCAATTGATGAAGGATGGGCAGCTGCGACGGCGTGTTGAAGCACGACATGACCAGCCCCGGGTCGGGACAGGCCGCTGCCGTCTCGGGCACCGCGTCGGCTTTCTCGATGTTGTTGACCGAGTAAGATCGGGCGTAGCTATGAACGTAGCCCGCGTTGTTGGGCGCCGGCCGCGCCGATGGCGAAGTGGGCCGCAGGACGCTTCCCTGCCCGGGCGACAGCTTCTCGGTGAAGCGGACGAACTGCGGCTGCGACTGCGGCGGCGGCGGAATGGTGTCGTAAAAACCATCGGGAATGGCATTGAGGCCATAGGAATCAGGCCCGGCCTTGAACTCTTGCATCAGCGCCTTGCACGCGTCGGGACCGCAAGTCTGGCAGAGGATGTGCTCGAACTCGTGCTTGGGGTCGCTCGGCATGATGAACGGCGCGTCGGCGCTGGGAATGCCGTAGCTCTTGCCGCCATACGAGTTGGTGTACTGCGGGTCGATGTTGCCGCCGGCGTCGAGGATGCCGTTGACGCGCTTGCCCGCGGCCTTGGTCACCGCGTCCTTGCCGGTGATGTTCGAGCGGCCGAAGAGGTGATCGAACGAGCGGTTCTCCAGCGAGAGCACGAAGACGTACTTGGGCAGTCCGGCGTGCCCGTCGCACTTCAAGATCGGGCTGGTGACTTTCGCGGCCATTCCGCGAGACTACCAAAGATCAAGGCTTCACTCCTTCGGCATAGGAGACGGCGTACCAGAAGGCCGCGTCGGGCCGCGCCGCCCATTCGCGCAGGGCCTTCACCGCGCAGTCGAATTCGTCAGGCCTGATCAGCGCGCAGATGGCCGCGCGCGAGCCAACGAAGAGCCCGACCAGGTTGTCGATGAAGCCGTCCCACGAACCCTCGGCCGAGCAGGCGCCGAAGAAGAGATAGGTGCAGCGGCGCGGCTTCAGGCCGGCTTCGTGGAACAAGCCCACCAGCTTGCGGCCGACATAGGGATCGCAGCCGATTCGATCATACGTGCGGATATAAGCGCGCCAGAGCGCATCGAAGCCGGGCGGCTCGGGCCAGAGGCGCAGGGTGTCGTGATCGTCGTCCTGCAAGACCACGCGGCCGCCGGGGCGCACCGCCCGCGCCATCTGCTTCACCACCAGGAGCGGGTCGCGCACGTGCTCCAGGACGAAGCGCGCGTGGGCCAGGTCGAACTTCCCCCACTCGTCGTCGCGCAGCGGCGGGTCGGTGGCGTCTCCCTGGCGCAGCTCCAGCAAGTGCTCCTCGCCGTCGAGCGCCGCCTGCCGCGCGCACTCCGCCAGCTGCTCCGCGTTGCGCTCGATGCCGAGCAGCCGCAGGCCCGCGGCCCGCGCCATTCCCCGCGACAGCTGCCCCAGGCCGGAGCCGAAGTCGACGATGCGATCGCCGCGCTCGACCGCGATCTCGCGGAGCGCATTGTCGTTCATCAAACGATTCAGCAGCGACAGCCGCCCCTGCTCTTCGCGGGAAGTGCCGTGCAGGTACTCCTCGGCCATGGCGCGGGTTCTAGCGCAATTCCCTCCTGGCCGCTTCATGACTACATCCTCATTGTGCAATCAGAGGAGACCTCGGCAACTCGCGTCCTGGAACGCGTCAGCAGGCGCCGCAATCCGCGGACCGCCAAGATCACGCTCGGCGTGCTGGCGGCGGTGGCCAGCGCGCTCTTCTTCTGGGTGGTGCTGCCGTTCTGGTCGCCGCTCCTGCTCGCCGCCGTCCTGGCCGCCGTCTTCCAGTGGCCGCTCGACCGGCTGACCGGCGCGCTCAAGGGCCGCCGGCGCACCGCCGGCGCGCTCATCACGGTAGGCGTCCTGGTGGTCATCGTGCTGCCTTTCGCCAGCGTGGCGGCCTTCACCGCCAGCGAGGCCATCGGTGGTTTCTCGTATGTTCGCGATACTTTGGGCGTGCAGTCGGTCAGCGATCTCAAGACCGTCGAGCTGCCCGCCTCGGTCCAGAAGGCGCTGACGACGCTGCACCTGACGCGCGAGCAGGTGCACGATCTGGCGGCGAAAGCGGCCGCCAAGGCGCAGGAGATCGGGCCCGAGATCATCGCCAGCTCTTCACGCGCGGTCTTCCACACCGCGCTCATGCTGCTGGCCTTTTACTTCCTGCTGGTCGACGGCCGCCGGCTCATCGAGTGGCTGTGGAACGTGTCGCCGCTGCAGGCCGAGCAGACCGAAGAGCTCTTGAGGGAGTTTCACAGCGTCGCGACGGGCAGCATCCTGGGCAACATCGCCAGCGCGCTGTTGCAGGGCATTCTCGCCGGCATCGGCTTCGCCATCTTCCACGTGCCGCATGCCGCATTCTTCGGGCTGCTGGTGGGCATGGCGTCGTTCGTGCCGGTGATCGGAACGGCCCTCGTCTGGGTGCCGGCGGTGCTGCTGCTGGTCTTCATGGGCCACACCGGCGGCGCCGTCGGACTCGCCGTCTGGTGCACCATCGGCGTGGTCGGCGTCGAGCATGCCGTCAAGCCATTCATCCTGAGCGCGACCTCCGGCGGCGAAATGCACACCGGCCTCATGTTCCTGGCCTTGCTCGGCGGCCTGGAGGTCTTCGGCATCCTGGGCGTCATCCTGGGCCCTTTAATCGTCAGCTTCTTCGTCTCTTTGATGAGAATGATCGAAAAGGACGCCCGCGCCGCCGCCCTGCATTGATTGCGTTATGCTCGAGCGATGATGCTCGGATTATTCAACGGAAGGCCTTCGTAGGTCAGAGTAGCTATGACCCGTATCGCGACAGCTTTGAACATTGGTTCGTGCTGTATATGCCGGACGATCCAATCATACCTGTCGGCCCGCTCGACGCCGCCGAGACTGCGCAGCTCCTTGCAGCTCTGGGAAATGAAGACCCGCGGGAGCTATGAGATTTTGACGAAGACGTTGTGGTCGGTGCCGTCGAGCTGCTGGCATGCGCGGCCCGGGACCGCTTCGGAGACGAGCGCGAGCAGCTGTTCCGGCGTTCGGTAGAAGAGCTTCCAGTCCAAATGCAGCTCGAGCAGCCAGCGGTCCCACAGCCCCGGGGAGAAGCCGCTGACCAGCAGCGTGCCCCGCGGCTTGAGGTGCGACGAGAGCTGCTGCGTCAGCGCAGTGAAGGTCTGCGGGCGCAAATAGTCGAAGAGCGTGGTCGAGTAGATGAAGTCGAACTCGCCGAAGCCGTCGGGCTCGTTGAGCAGATGCTTCACGCCCTCGTGGCGCAGCGTGAAGGTGACCCCCGACGCGCCGCGGTCCTTCTTCAGGCGCTGCACGCGGTCGTGCAGGTGCGTCAGCGAGCCGCCGTCGTGATCGACCACCATCACCTCGACGTGCACGTTCTCGTCCAGCGACGCGGCGAGCGCGATCAGCTCTTCGGCCGAGCCCGGCGAGATGGCGAGCACGCGCAGCGGTCCGGCGCCGGCGGAGGCGATCAGCTGCTGCAGGCTGCGCTGGACGAAGAGCCCGCGCGCGCGCATGGCCCGGGCGAAGGGCAGCTCGTTGAAGAGCAGGCTCATCGCCTTGGCGAACAGCGTGGTGCCGTCCACGTGCTGCTCCTGGATGGCCGACATCACGTGCGAGTCGCCCGGATAGCCCAGCGGCCTCTCCGCGGCGCGCCGCATGGTGGGCGACTCCATGATGAACGCGTGGATGAGCCGGTGCGAGAACGCGCGCAACGCGTCGTGCCCGTCGAGCGGCGCGTCGATCTTCTGCATCAGCGCCATCGCATTGCGCACGAAGGTGGCGTTGAGCGAGTCGGCAAAGGCCATCCAGGTGAGCGACTGGTGATCGTGCTCGTCGACGAGCGAGGTCCAGGGCTCGGTCTGCGAGAGCTTGTCCAGCTCCAGCTGCGCGTCGCGGAAGACCAGGCTCAGCTCGGCGATGCGCGACTTGAAGATCTCGAAGCCCGGAGTCTGCAGCGCGTTGCCGCCCGTGGCGGTGCTCTGCCACTGCTTGATGGCGCGCAGGTCGAGCAGCTCGTGCACGTTGATGGCCGGGCCGGCAAAGTCGATTGCCAGCGCCTTCGCGCTCTGGCGCTCGCCGGCCGAGACGATGCGCGCCGCGCCCTTGAAGAAGAGATATCCGTCGAAGCAGACCCGCAGGCTCACCACCTCTTCGGGCGGCGGCGCGTCCCAGCGAATGGAGATGCCGCGCTCGGATAAGTCGATCAGCTCGCAAGGCACCTCTGCGTCCCCGAGCGAGAGAGACACCGACGGCCGCAGCGGCCGCAGGTCCGCCGCGAGATAGCGGTGCGAACGGAAGTGGCCGTTCTGCAGTTGATCGACGTCGGCGTCGCCGTCGAAGGTCTTGATGAGATGCGGCAGCAGGCTAGGACCCACGAGACCTCCCGGAAAGCGCTCGGGGACTTAAAGCCGACATCGACCTCAGCGCAAGTGGCTTACCTGGGAAAATTGGCCAAATCTCCGGCCCTTGGAGCTTAAAACCAAGCTTGCCGATGTGAGTAACTTTACCCACATGAGTCTTGCGGTCTGGTGACAGCGATGTTTTGAAATGTGTTCAGCTCACGACGGCAAGCTTGGCGCCCGATTCGACGGCGGCGCCTTCGACGGCCAGCAGCTCGGTGATCTTGCCGGCCTTGGGGCTCTTCAATTCGTTCTCCATCTTCATCGCTTCGACGACGATGATGCCCTGGCCTTCGGTCACTTCGTCGCCGGTCTTGACCAGCACGCGAACCACCTTGCCGGGCATGGGCGCGTCGATGCGCTGCGGGCCCTCCAGCGAGAACTTGCCGCCCGCCTTGCGCATGCGCATGCGGCGCTCGTCGAGCAGCTCCAGCTCGTGGACGGTCTCGCCGATGAGCACCGCGAGCTTGCCGTCCTTGCCGGGCTGGACGTCGACGCGGGCGCTGCGCAGGCCCGCGAGCAGACTCAGTCCGCCGCCTTTCAAAGAGACCGCGTCGATGTCCAACGCGCGGCCGTCGATGGTGACTTTGTAGCCGCCCTCGCGTTTCACGATGTCGATGACACGGTCTTCGCCGCGAACCACCGCGTGGTATTTCATCGGCCTCTCCGCAGCGCCGAGAGTCTTCCCGCTCTTTGCCACGCGGACTCTTCGGAGGCCGCGGGCGCGGCTTTGTACGAAGCCTTCTGGTCTTGCTCCAGCTGCCAGATGGCCGCTGCCGCCAGCGCCAGGTCCTCGTCGGGCGAAGGATCGTCGCGCAGCAATCGATCCGCGGCGCGGGCCAACAAGCCCGTGTCGTAGTCGCCTTTGCGAAACTCTTCCAAATCGAGCACGCGCTTCAGATAGGCGGTATTCGTCGTGATGCCTTTGACGACCGTTTCGGACAATGCACGCTTCAGCCGGTCGATGGCCTCGGACCGCGTCGAAGCCCAGACCGCCAACTTGCCAATCATTGGATCGTAATAGCGGGGAACCTCGGAGCCGCTCTCGACGCCGCAGTCGTTGCGCACGCCGGGGCCGTCGGAGAGCCGCAGCTCGCTGATGTCTCCCGGGCTGGGCAAGAAGTTCTTCGCCGGATTCTCCGCATAGAGCCGCGCCTCGACCGCATGGCCGCGCAGGTTCTTCAAAACATCTTCCTGCGTCCAGGGCAGCTTGCCGCCGCGGGCGATCTCGATCTGCCAGCGCACCAGATCGAGGCCCGTGCAGAGCTCCGTCACCGGGTGCTCTACTTGTAGCCGCGTATTCATTTCCAGGAAATAGAAGTGCTTCGTATTGCCGTCGACCAGGAACTCACAGGTGCCGGCGCCGACATACTTCACGGCTTTGGCGGCGTTCACCGCCACGCGGCCCATCTCGGCGCGAAGCTCGGGAGTGACGATGGCGCTGGGCGTCTCTTCGATGACCTTCTGGTGCCGGCGCTGCACGCTGCACTCGCGCTCGCCCAGCCAGATGCAGTTGCCGTGGGTGTCGCCGAAGACCTGGATCTCCACGTGCCGCGGCCGCGAGACGGCCTTCTCGATGTAGACGCGGCCGTCGCCAAACGCGCCGATGGCCTCTCTTTGCGCGGTCGCATAGGACGAATCGAAGTCCTTTGGATTCTCGACCAGCCGCATGCCTTTGCCGCCACCGCCGGCAGCGGCCTTGAGCATGATGGGGTAGCCGATCTCCAGCGCGAACTTCTTCGCGGCCTCTTCGCCGCCTTCGACGATGGGCTCCTTCATGCCCGGCACGACGGGCACGCCCGCGTCGATGGCCTTGCGGCGGGCGCGCGTCTTCTCGCCCATCTCGTCCATCGCTTCGGGCGGCGGGCCGATGAAGAGAATTCCGGCAGCCGCGCACGCACGGGCGAACTTCGCGTTCTCCGAGAGAAACCCGTAGCCCGGGTGGATGGCGTCGGCGCCTGTCTTCTTGCAAGCGTCGATCACCTTTTCGATGACCAGGTAGCTTTCGCGCGAGGCGGCCGGCCCGATGTGGACGGCCTCGTCGCAGGAGCGGACGTGGAGCGCGCCGCGGTCGGCGTCGCTGTAGACCGCGACGGTGGGGATGCCCATTTCGCGGCAGGTGCGGGCGACGCGGACGGCGATCTCGCCGCGGTTGGCGATCAGGATCTTCTTCACGCGCTGCGTTCTAC
>DATBAA010000235.1:0-4984 GCA_036271755.1 Myxococcales bacterium
CGGACGCTCTCGGCGTCGCAGCCGAAGCCGATGGGCGCAAAGAGATCGAGCCGGTACTTGCCGCTGCTCGTCAGCGCCACCGGCCCTAGCTGCAAGACGCTGCCAGAGCTCGGAGGCGTCAACTCGACGCCGGCGGGATCGAAGACTCGCATCGGCCTCGGACAGAGGTTGGCGTTGTTCTGGTTGAGGCTCTCGGTGGAGATGGCCGCGGCGATCAAGGTTCCCGCCGTGCCCTGGAAGGCGAAGCTCGTCACCGTGCCGTCCTTGGGGACCGCGCCGGTGCCGGTGGCGCCCACGTCCAGGCTCTGGGCTTTCGAGACCGTCACCAACACGTCGCGCCCGTTGGATCGGTTGGTCTGGACGGTGAAGCCATATGAGCCGCTGATGGTGGGCCGGAAGGTGACTGGACCGTAGCCGCTTCCGAGGAAGCTGCTGGTGGTGCCGTCGACCGCGGAGGTGATGGTGCCCGGGCTGCCGCCGTTGGGGCCAGAGGCCCTGGCGCTCACGGCCACGACGTCGCCCGCCGCCGCGTCGAGGACAAAGCGCTTCACGCCCGTGACCGCGTCCACCTGATACACGGCGGTGCTGGGAACGGCGATCTGCTGGGGCGTCTCCAGCGAGGCGGACAGGACGAAGCCGCCCGGCACGCCCGAGTCCGCGCCGATCTTGATGCCGTAGTCGCCCGCTGTGGGAGTCACGATCGTCATCGAGCCGGCGCGTCCGGTGCCGAAAGAGGCGGTGCCGAGGATCTGTCCTGCGGGTCCGGTCAGCTGCAGCGAGCCGCTGAGCGAGGAGCCGGCCACCTGCGCGATGCTGAGCGAGAGGAACTGTCCGGCGACCGCGCTGAAGTGCAGGCAGCTCGCCTGGTCTGCGCTGTTGATGGCGAAGGCTTGCTGCTGCAGCGGCAAGGTGATGGCCGTGGGCGAGCCACAAGTTCCGGCGGGCGCGAGCGGATTGAGCAGGATGTGCGGCTCGTCGCTGACGCCGTTGGCGCCGTGCACAGTCAGCGAGCCGCAAAAGAAGAGGTTGTTGCTCAGGGCGCAAGCGTTGAGCGGGAAGTCGATGTCTTGCGGGATCGGCACCTGGACGCCGCCGTTGATGGGGATGTCGATGCGCAGAGCGTAATAAGGAACGCCGAAGAAGGTGGTCAGTCCCTGCTTTACCGGAGTGACCACCGAGAACTCGCCTGGCAACGGCGGCCCGATGGTGCAGGGAATCGGAATGGGCAAGAACTCCGGACCCGGATTGAGGAAGCAGCGCGGCTTGGGCTTGTAGCCGCCCCTTTCCGGAGCGTCGCCGTTCCACCAGCTGAAGTGGCTCACCTGCGCCTGCAGCGCGAAGCCGCTGGGCGACGCGCTCGAGGCCACCACCGTGCCGTGGCCCTCCTGCACCCAGAGCCCGGTCTTCTCCGAGAGCGACCAGAGCGGGATCTGATCGCCCGCCGCGATGTTCGTGCCGGTCAGGTGCTGCGAGGCATAGATGGGCAGCTCGATGGCGGCGGTCTTGCCCGGAGCGAGCTGGAGCTTCTGGCCGTTCTTGCTGAGCGCGAACTCCGTGCTGCCGTAGCTGGCGATGGGCGTCTGCGCGCCGTCCGCGGTCACGCCGGTGAAGGTGCCCGGAAAAGTGCCTTTCATGTTGCTGGAGATATCGACCGGCGTCTGGGTGATCTGGATGGCGCCGGTGACCGCAACGCCGCTCGCGTCCTGCAGCGAGCCGGCGGGCAGGGTGATCTTCGCGCCGTGCTTTCCGCTCAGGTTGCCGCCGGCGGCCGCGTCGAGGTTCTGCGCTGCTTCGCGGGCGAGCATCACTACGCGAAAGAGGCCGTTCGTGGCGGCGGCGTCCAGGCTCATGGGCTGGAACTGATCGGCGTAGCCAGCTTTGGAGAGCTTGAGCGTGTGCGCGATTCCAACCGAGAGAGAGATGGCCACCCGGCCTGCGGCGTCGCTGGTGACGGAGGCGCCGCCCACGTCCTGGATGGAGACGCCGCTGAGCGGACCCGCCACGTCCTCGACGATGCCGTTGACGATGACGGCCGCGCCGTGAGTGAGCGCAGAGACTGTCACTGTGTGCTGGGCGGTGCTGACGCCGCCTCGCCCGTCGGCGACGGTGAGCTTGACGGTAAAGCTGCCTGCGGCCGAGAAGGCGTGAGCGAGGCTGGCGCTGCCGCCGCGCTCGCCGTCGCCGAAGTCCCAGGTGTACGAGAGCGCGTCGCCGTCGGGATCGCTAGATGCGCTGGCGTCGAAGCTCATCGGCGTCAGCCGAACCTGCATCGGGGGTTCCAGAGTCCGGCGTTCCAGAGTCCGGCGTATTGCCGTCGCCCGGGCCGCCTGGGCCGTTGGTGCCTCCGCAAGACAGAGCCACGCCAACGAGCAGGATTCGCAGTGGAATTCGACCGATCATGGGCAACCCCCGCAGGCCTTCTACGGGGTAAACGAGCCCATCCGACAAACGGCGCGAAAAATCTCAGCCGAAGGTCACTTCTCGGGCTGCGCGGTGGGCTGCATCTGCAGCTTGTGGAGCAGGTCCTGCGTCTCGGCGGTCTGCTGGGCGATGAAGCCTTCATCGCGGCAAACGCAGCGCGGCAGATGGCTGCCGATGGGCAGCTGGCGCTCGCACACCATCCGCTCTCCCACGTCGCCCAGGCTCGTCGCCACCGTGCCTGGCTGCGGGCACATGTACAAAGGCAGCACGACCGGCAAGTCGACGATGGTGTCCTTCCGGACCGCGGCCGTCGAGCAACCCGCCAGGATCACGATGGCCAGGAGCGCACTGCGCATGGTTCCCCTCGTTTCGCTGCAGGCGGCAACGCGCGGCGCGCGGAAACGATCTAGACGCGGGAGCGGTGGAACTTCTCCAGCTCGGCGTTGGCGTTGGCCAGGATCTTCAGCTTCTCGGCGACCGCGGGCAAGGCAGCAGCAGGAATGGCGACGTAGCCTTCACCGTCGGCAAGCCCGGTATAGACGCGGTTGCCGATGCAGCCCAGGCTCACCGCCGGCCGCCCGGAGCTCTCCGCTTGCGGCAGCGCAGCGCAAGTCGGACGCCCCATGGCCGGCATGTCGGGCGCGAAGCCCGCGGCTTGCGCGGCTTCGGTCACCAGCATCAACTGAGCCGCTGTCCCGCGCACCAGCGCGATGTCCGGCGCGACCGGCATCTTCGACAAAGGCGCGTAGACCGCGAAGCGCAGCGGAGTCTTGCGCTGCGGAATCTTCGGCACCTCGGCCATGGACAAGTAGCCGAGCTGCACCATGGTGCCGATCATCCCCATCAGCTCGGCGGACTTCGCCTCGCTCATCGGCGCCGCGTGCGTGTGCGCGCCGATGGGGCAGCTCAAGTGGTCGTCCGCGGCGGTGAAGAAGACCTCGCCGTCCAGCGCGCGCTTCCAGTAGCTGCACGAGGCAGGTCCTTGGGCGCCGTGCGCCACTCCGGCCGGCGGCTCGCTGACGTAAGCCACGCCAATGGGCTCGAGCTGGGTTCGCAGATCCTTCTGCAGGCCGGCCGACAACGACGAGAGATCGCTCATGCGGACGGGCTTTAAACTATTGCGGCTGCTGATACCAGTCTTCCTGGCCGGGCTCTTTGTCGCTCTCGACTTTGGTCGGCTCGGTGCCGGACATGAAGACCTCGCGGACCGCATACGGGTCGTCGTCCTTGGCCAGCCCGCCGCTGTTGCGATTGACCTTCACCATCACAACCCCGGGCGGGGGCTGCGGCCAATCTTCCGGCGGCTGCGAGGCGGTGGCGGCGCGCATCCAACTCAACCAGATCGGGCCCGCGACGTGTCCGCCGGTCTCCAGCGTGCCCATCATCTCGTGCGTGTCGAAGCCCACCCAGGCGCCCGCTACGAACTGCGGCGTGAAGCCGACGAACCAGCCGTCGCGGTGATCGCTGGCGGTGCCGGTCTTGCCTGCCGCGGGCCGTCCGAGAACGCTCAGCGAGTGCGCCGTGCCCTGCGGATCGTCGATCACCGAGCGCATCAGATCCGATACCAGATAAGCCGTCTCGGGCTTCACCGTCTGCTCGGGCTCGGTCTTGGGTTCGAAGAGCGTGCTGCCGTCGCGCGAGACGACCTTGCGGATGAAGATGGGGTCTTCGTGGCGCCCGCCGGAAGCGAGCGTGGCGTAGGCGTTCACTTCCTCGAGGACGCCGACCTCGCCCGTGCCCAGCGCGGCCGTGTAGCTCTGCGGCACCTCGCTGGTGAGGCCCGCCGCGCGCGCCATGAGGCGCACTTTGTCGATGCCCAGATCGAGCAGCAGCCGCACCGCGACGGTGTTCTTCGACTCCGCCAGGGCCTTGCGCAGCGACATGGGGCCGTCGAACTCGTCCTTCTCGAAGTTCTGCGGCTTCCACGGCTTGCCGCTCCACGGGTCGATGATGACCTCGGGCGAGTCGTCGACCTTGGTGGCCGGCGTGTACTTGCCGCTGTCGAGCGCCGCCGCGTAGAGGAACGGCTTGAATGACGAGCCCGGCTGCCGCTTGGCCTGCGTCGCCCGGTTGAACGACGAGAGCGAGGCGTCGAAGCCGCCCACCAGCGCCAGCACGCCGCGCGTCTTCAAGTCCATGCCCACGAACGCGCCCTGCACCTTGGGCGTCTGCTCCAGCGCCAGCTCCAGCCGCGACACCTTGCCCTTGGCCATGGAGAGCTTCGTCACCCGCACCGAGACGACGTTGCCCACGGCCAGCACGTCCGACGGCTGCCGCGGCAGGGGCGTCATCCGCTCGGGAGCGAAGGGCCGCGCCCAGGTCATGCTGCTGAAGGGCATGCTGCCGGCGATTCCCGGCGCCAGCTCGACCACCGCGTCCTGCCGGCCGACGCTGGTGACGATGCCCGAATAGATGGCGTTGCCCTGCAGCGGACGCACCCGCGCCGCGCGAGCCAGGGCCTCGGCGCCCAGCGCGTCGCCGGGCGGCTCGGGCTCTTCGGCTTCAGCGTCTTCATCCGACTTCTTCTTGGCGCCTACCGCCTTGCGCAAGGCCGCGGCGTGGA
>DATBAA010000236.1:0-5724 GCA_036271755.1 Myxococcales bacterium
GGTATCTTTCGGCGCTCGAGGAGAACCCCGAGACGCTGACACGTAGATGGGGATGAATCGCGAACCGCATAGGCGATCAGTTTTTTCGCATCGACCCGTTCAAGGCTGCGTTCCACCATGGTGACGGCCTGGCTGATCGAGCCCGCGAGCGGAGGGTGGTCGAGGAGATCGAGAAGCGTCCGCTCGGGGTCGCTGACGTGAACCTTCACCTGCTCGATTTCGACAATTTGCGTTCCACGCTGCACAGACGCACCGGAGACGCGGTGAAACCTGACTTTCGCCAAAGAGGGCGGGACGGCTTTATGGCGTTTGGCCACGAACGCATCGATGACCGAGACGTGCTGCTGCTCAGTGAGGCCATGCCAGGTCAGGGCCCACAAGCCGCCCAGATAATGCGATTCGCCGTGCAGGAAAACCGAAATGAGCACGGCTGACGAGGATGTGCCCGGACGAAGCAGCGTTCGAAAGGGCCGCACCAGGTAGACGCCTCTCGCCACGCGTTCGAGCGCGTGCTTGCGCACTAGCGAGTACGCGACTTTCTTCGCCGCAGCGTCGCCCACACTCTGCCGGATGTCTTGTAAAGTGACGGCGCGTCTCCGCGCCCGCTCCCAAGTCGCGAGCAGCTCGACCTCTCTGCGGGAGAGCCCAGGAGGTGCACTCTTGATCATGCCGGCTGTCACGAGCGCAGTGTAGATGAATGTCCCTGAAGTTCCAATAATCGGAACCACAAGGAGTTCAATCTACATGTACATAACCGCCGGGCCGCGGCCAGCTATGCGGGCATCACCTGCTCCAAGAGCGAGAGGTCGATTTTCAGGTCGCGCCGCACGTCTGCTAGAGGGCGCTCGAGCCAGCTGGCCCAGGGGACTCCGAAGAGCATGTCGGCCCGCAGGCCGAGGATGTAACCGCGGCAGATGGCCGAGAGGCGGCGGTGGCGGTCGCCCCAGGCGAAGAGCATCGTGTTCACGAAGCCGGCCGCGAGGACCGCGTGCGGCAGGTTGAGGCTCAGCTGCGCGGCGTAGAAGGCCTGCAAGCCCAGCTCTCCCGCGATGTCGGTGCCGAAGCCGGTGACGATGTGCCACACGTCGTGGGTCTCGTTCATGTGCACCACCGCGTACTCGCGGTCGTCGCCCAGCGGCAGCGTGGGGATGATGGTGTCGGCGGGCTTCAGGTTCTTGGGAATGAAGGCGTCCGCGTACGTGCGGCCCAGCGTGCCCTCCGGCAACTCCGCGAGCTTCGAGAGGTCGGTAATGCGCATGCGCGGCCTCTCGACGAACGCGGCCGCCGCGCGGGGATGGCTGCGGACGTGGGCCACCACCTCGTCGCGCGTCTGCGGGTTCGCGAGGTTCAGCTCATTGGCGAGTACCAGGATGCGCTCGACGCGGCCCGGGTCCTGCACGGCTTGCATGAAAGCAAAGAGCGTCTTCGAGTTCAGGTTCACGTCCATGATTCACCTCGTCGGATGTTGCTTGCGTTGGGGAAAGCTGCTGCGTTCAAGAGCTGGCGAAGCCGCCGCGCCAGGACTTCGAGGTGCGGCGGTTTGAGCATGCTGAAGTGGTCTCCCGGGACCTCGTCCAGGGCGAGCGCCGGCGCGAATGAAGCCCAGCCTTTGAATGGCTCGATTCCTGGCTCGCGCTCGGCGGCGCGCAGCAGCGAGACCGCGCCAGGATGAGCGGGCGGCTGATAGAGGCGGCAGGCGTCCGGGACCACGCGCGTCTGGAAATCCACCAGGCGTTTCATCTGCTCGTCGCCGGCCGCCGCGTCCAAAGCGGGGAGCCCTTCGCGCGAGGGCTTTCTGGAGAAGCCTGGCGCGGCAGTGTCGAGCAGGAATACCTGGCTCGCTCGAGGCCCGAGCTGGCGCGCCATCTCGAAAGCCACGAGCCCGCCGAAGGAGTGGCCGCCGAGCAAATACGGGCCTTCTGGACGGATGGCGCGGATGGCCGTGAGGTAGCGCGCGGCCATCTCTTCGACGCTGGTGTCGGGCTCCTGGCCAGTCGCGAGGCCGATTGCGCTCAGAGCATAGAAAGGCTGGTCATCTCCCAAAGTGCGCGCCAGCGCGTCGTAGCCTGCGATGCTGCCGAGCCCCGGGTGGACGCAGAAGAACGGAATGCGCGCGCCGGCGGTTTGAATGGGCACGAGCGGCGACCATGGCTGGCTCTGCTGTCGGCCTTGAAGCAGCGCCGCGAGGCCTTCGACGGTGGGGGCGCGGAAGAAGCTAGCGAGCGGCACGGGCCGGCCAAACCGATCCTCGATCCGCTTGAGCAAGGTCACGGCCGAGAGCGAGTGGCCGCCCAGCGCGAAGAAGTCGTCGCGGGTGCCGACAGGCCCGGCCTGGAGCAGCTCTTCCCAGAGGACGATGAGCTCTGTCTCCAGTGCGGTTGCGGCGGGTCCGGGCGCGCGCATTTCGGCTTCGGGAGCGGGCAGCGCTTTGCGATCGACCTTGCCGTTGGCCGTCAGCGGCAGCGCCTCGAGCGCGACGAAGGCGGCGGGGATCATCTGCTCGGGAAGCTTGCCGCGCAGGAATTCACGCAGCTCGCCGGAGGCCAACGGAGCGCTGGCGACTACGTATGCCACCAGGCGCTTGTCGCCCGGACGATCCTCGCGGGCGACCACCGCGGCCTCGCGCACCGCGGGGTGAGCCGCAAGAGCGCTCTCGATCTCGCCCGGCTCGATGCGGACGCCGCGGATCTTCAGCTGCTGATCGGTGCGGCCCAGATATTGGAGCGTGCCGTCGTCGCGCCAGCGGCAGCGATCGCCGGTCCGGTAGAGACGGCCGCCGGGCAGGAATGGATTGTCGACGAACTTCGTAGCCGTGAGCTCGGGCCGGTTCAGATACCCGCGCGCGACGCCGATGCCGCCGATGCACAGCTCGCCGGCGACGCCCGCCGGCACCAGCTGGAGGTTGCCGTCCAGCACGTAGACCCGCGCGTTGCCGATGGGTCTCCCGATGCCCGGCTCGCCCGCCGCGCCCGGCTCGATCAGGCCTCCGGTCGCGGCCACCGTGGCCTCCGTCGGGCCGTATAAGTTGAAGAGCTGAAACGGCAGACCCTTTGGCGGATGCCGATGCAGCCTGTCGCCCGCGGTCTGCAGCTTGCGCAGCGTCGTACCCGCGGGCCACGGCAACGCCAGCACGGCCTCCGCCAGCGGCGTCGGCAAGAAGGCATTGGTAATGCGCTGCTCCGCGAGCCACTCGACGATGCGCGAAGGATCGCTGCGAGTCTCGTCGTCCATCACCACGAGGCAAGCGCCGGAGACGAGCGTGGGCCAGATCTCCCAGACCGCCGCGTCGAACCCGAGCGATGCGACTTGCGTCGTGCGCACGCCCGGCTCCAGCTCGTAGGTGCGCGCGTGCCAGGTGGCGAGGCTGACGAGGCCCGCGTGTTCGAGCAAGACCCCTTTGGGGACCCCCGTCGAGCCGGAGGTGTAGATGACATAAGCGCAGCTGTTGTTGCTCGACGAGGGCGGCAGGCCAGAGGTGCTTCGGGCCGCGATCTGGGGCCAATCGGAGTCGAGCCGCACCGTCGTGCCTTGGTAGCCTGCCGTCAGCGCGGCGAGCCGATCCTCGGTGATGAGCACCTTCGCGGCGGCATCCTCCAGCATGAAACGGAGCCGCTCGGGCGGGTTGCCGGGCTCCATGGGCAAGTAAGCGCCGCCCGCTTTGAGCACGCCCAGCATGGCCACCAGCATCGACGCCGACCGGTCCAGGCAGAGCGCGACGCGCGACTCGGGCCCGACGCCAAGCTCGCGCAGGTAGTGGGCGAGCGCATTGGACCGCTCGTCCAGCTCGCCATAGGTGAGCCGCGCGGAGCCTGCGATGACCGCCGGCGCATCTGGAGTGCGCCGCGCCTGGGCCTCGAACAGCTCGTGGATGCAGCCTTCGGGAGCGGGAGATTCGCCGGTGCTCCAGTCGACCGAGAGGAGGTGCTGCTCCTGGGGCGTGAGCAGGCTTTCGGTGGCGGGCTCGCGCGCCATCTCGCGCAACGCCGTTTCGTAGTAACCGGCAATCTGTTCGAGCTGCGCGGCCGAGAGCGCGGGCTCGGCGATGCTGAGCTGCAGCCGCAGCGCGCTGGGGTCGCGCACGTCGATCATGAAGTTCGCGGCGAGCTTGAAGTTGGTCGCCTCGAACATCCGGTGATCGAGCACCTTCGCGGCGGTGTCTTTGTAGACGTGGAAGTGGGTGAAGTTGAAGACCGCCTCGAAGAGCGGGCCGCCGTGCTGGCGCTGCATCTCGGCCAGCGGGTAGCGGCGGTGCTGCATCAAGCCGCGCTCGTTGGCGAACGTCTCGCGGACCAGCTTCAGCCAGGAGCCCGGAGAGAGCCGCTGCCGCAGCGGCAACGTGTTCAAGTAGAGGCCCAACGAGCGCTCAGCGTCCTTCCGCTCGGGCCTGCCGTTGGCGACCAGCCCGGTCACCACGTCGGTCTCGCCGCTGAAGGTGCTCACGGCTCGCAAATGAGCCGTCAGCAGCACCGTCTTGAGCGGCGCACCTGCGTCGAGCGCCAGCTTCCGGAGGCCAGCAGAGGTCGCGGCGTCGATGCGCACGTCGATGCTTCGCCGCGGGGCGCACGTCGCTTCGCCGTGCGGAAGCTCCGCGAGGATGGCGCCGTCCAGGTATTCGCTCCAGAAGCGGCGCGTCTGCGGCGCGGCCAGCGCTTCGCGCTCGAGGGCGATGAAGTCGCGATACCGGCTCGCCGGCTCCTTCAACGCCTGCGGCGCGAGCAATTCCGCCGTCAGCGAGGCGAGGCTCCAGCCGTCGAGGATGGCGTGGTGGAAGGCGAGCGTCAGCTGGTGGCTCTGGTCCCCGCGCAGGTGCAGATAGGCGCGGAGCGGCGGCGCCTGGTCAAGCTCGAAGCCTCGCCGCCGGTCGGCCTCTATGCATTCCAGCAGCGCGGCCTCCTGCTCAGCGGGCGAGAGCGAACGCCAATCCTCGACGGCCAGGGGAATGACGGCGGCGCGGTGGACCAGCTGCAGCGGCTCGCTGAAGCGCGCGAAGTCGAACGACGTGCGCAAGAGGGGGTGCATCGCGGCGAGGCGATCGAGCGCCGCGCGAAGCTGCGCGGGGTCGCCCGGCCCGTCGAGGTGGAGGCTCTCGAGGTCGTGATAGGCCTCGGGCTGGCTCTCGCTGTGGAAGATCATTCCCGCCTGCAGCCTCGCGAGCGGATAGGCGTCTTCGATTCCATCCGGCAAGCGCGCGCGGTCCGCGGCAGAGATGAGGCCGAAGGCTTCGAGATCCTCAGGCTCCGGCCCGGCTGGCGTCAGCGACCGCGCCAGCTCGCGGATGGTCTGGTGCTCGAACAGCGAACGCACCGAGAGATCGAGTCCGGCGTTTCTGGCCCGGGCCACCAGCTGGATGCTGACGATGGAGTCGCCGCCCAGCTCGAAGAAGCCGTCGTCGATGCCGACCTGCTCGAGGCGCAGCACCTCTGCCCAGAGATCTGCCAGGAGCTCTTCTTCCACCGTCCGCGGAGCCGCATATCCGCGGGCAAGGTCGGGGCGCGCCTCGCCGGGCAAAGGCAGGGCCTTCTGATCGACCTTGCCATTGATGGTCAGCGGAATGGTGGCCAGCTCGACGAACGCGGCGGGGATCATATAGTCCGGCAGCCGCCCCTGCAGATGCGCACGCAGGCCCGCCGTCTTGCCCACAACGTACGCCACCAGCCGCTTCTCGCCGCGCTCGCCGGCGAGCGCGATGACCACCGCCTCACGCACCTCCGGGTGACTGCTCAG
>DATBAA010000237.1:0-1653 GCA_036271755.1 Myxococcales bacterium
CGCGCCTGTGCTAGCGTTTGGCGAATGCAGGAGCCGCTCACCGACGACGAACTGCTCGAGCTCGAGGCGGAGGTGCGCCAGATGTCGGTCTGGGCCCTCGACGAAGCCGACGTCCGCCGCCTGCAGCTCCACCGCCGTTCGCTCGAAGAGTTGCGCGCCCTTCGGGCGGAGATCGCCGAGGCGCGCATCAGCGAAGCGTCTCTGCGCGAGCGGCTGCAGAACGCGGACGCGCAGCTGGCGCTGGTTCGCAAAGGAGGCCGTCCATGAAGCTCGCCCTGATTCTGACGTTGCTCGCCGCTGCCGGCGCCCGCGCTGCCGACTCCAAGCCGGCGGAGCCGAAAGCCGCTGCCGCGAAGGCGGACGATGGCCGGATGCTGCTGACCATCTTCCTGCGGCACGACGAGTCGAAGACGTTGGACGAGCTCAACGCCCACCTCGACAAGACCGGCTTCCACCAGCAGTTCCCGCCCGAGGGAGTGGAGATCGTCAGCTGGTACGTGATGATGGGCATCGGCCAGGTGGTGACCGTCAGCCTGCCGCCCGCGAAGTTGCGCGAGCTGAACCGCATGATCGAGCAGAAGGCCTGGGGCGCCTTCCACACCGAGTTCTACCCGACCTACGACTTCAAGGCCGTCGCCGCCCAGCAGCGCGCGACGCCGTCGCCGGCCGCGAAGTAACTAGCGGCGCTGCTTGTAGTAGTTGATCAGCCCGTTGGTGGACGAGTCGTGTGACGTCACCGGCTCGCTGCCCTTCAGCTCCGGCTCGATCTTCTTCGCCAGCTGCTTGCCCAGCTCGACGCCCCACTGGTCGAAGCTGTTGATGTTCCAGACCACGCCCTGGACGAAGATCTTATGCTCGTACAAAGCGATCAAACGCCCCAATGAGCGCGCGTTCAATTCGTCGAAGATCATGGACGTGGAGGGGCGGTTGCCGGGAAAGCTCTTGTGCGGAATCAGCGGCTCGGGGTTGCCCTCGGCGCGCGCCTCGCCGGCCGTCTTGCCCTTCATCAGCGCCTCGGCCTGCGCGAAGTAGTTCGCCAGCAAGACCGGGTGATGCTCGCCCATCGGGTTGCGCGACTTCACGGTGGCGATGAAGTCGCAGGGGATGAGCCGCGTGCCCTGGTGGATGAGTTGGTAGAAGGCGTGCTGACCGTTGGTTCCCGGCTCTCCCCAGACGATGGGGCCGGTGGTGTAGTCGCCAATGGGGTTGCCCTCACGGTCGACGCGCTTGCCGTTCGACTCCATGTCGCCCTGCTGGAAGTAGGCCGGAAAGCGGCTCAGGTACTGATCGTAGGGAAGGATGGCGTGGGTCTGCGCGCCGAAGAAGTTCGAGTACCAGACGCCCAGCATGCCCAGGATGACGGGCAGGTTCTGCTCCAGCGGGGCGGTCCGGAAGTGCTCGTCCAGGTCGTGAGCGCCCTGGAGCATCTCCTCGAAGCGGTCCATGCCGACGACGCAGGCGATGGGCAGGCCGATGGCGCTCCACATCGAGTAGCGGCCGCCGACCCAGTCCCAGAAGCCGAACATGTTGGCGGTGTCGATTCCGAACTCGGACACCAGCTTTGCGTTGGTCGATACCGCGACGAAGTGCTTGGACACCGCGTCGCCGCCGAGCGCCGCGGTCAGCCAGCGGCGGGCGGCGGTGGCGTTGGTC
>DATBAA010000238.1:0-6200 GCA_036271755.1 Myxococcales bacterium
GGCGCGGCGGTGATGGTGCCGGTGGTGACCAGCTCGCCGGCTTGCAGCGGCGGATGTCCCGAGCGTTGCAGCAGCGCGATCAAATGCGCGACCGCGGCCAGTGGGTTGCCCAGCACGTTCGAGCCCTTGCCGGTCTCGCGCGGCTCGCCGTTGCAGAGGAGCGAGAGGGTGAAGTCGCGCAGCACCTGCTCGGGGTCGCCTCCCAGGTCCGCCAGCGGCACTTGCTCTCCCACCACCAGCGCGGCGTGCAGCGAGCCGGCGGCCACCGCGTCGGCACCTTGGAACTTCCAGCCCGGAAAGGGTGACTGCACCAGCTCGAAGCCGTGCGCCACCCAATCGATGGAGGCGAGGATTCCGCGCGGGTCGGGCGGCGGCGCGCCGCGGAAATGGAAGATGATCTCCGGCTCGATGCGCGGCTCGGTGAACCGGCCCACGCTGCATTGGCCAGATCGAATGACGCTGTCGTCGTAGACGTAGCCCCAGATCGGATCGCGGACGCCGTAGCGATCCCACATGGCCGCGTTGGTGAAGCCGATCTTGCGGCCCACCGGCGAGGCGCCCTTGGCGACGCGCGCGCGGTGGCAGAGCTCCAGCACGGAATATCCGGCCGCCAGATCGAGCTCCGGCTGCGCGGCGCTGATGGGCTCCAGCTGCCGTGACTCTTCCCGCGCGGCCTGCAGACGCCGCGCGATCTCCGTGATGTCCGTCATGGCGGTGAGCGTACTGCGCCCGCGATTCGTTTTGAACCTTTTCAGGCCGGCCGGGAAAGAGAGTGGACGAAGGGGATGCCCTTCGACAACCACCCGGGCAACTCCCGGGAATGAAGGAGTACCGGTCATGAAAAGCGTACGTATTGCCCTTGCGGTGTTGGCGGCCAGCGCGATCTCGGCCTGCTCGGATTATGGCGGCAGCAGCTCCCCGGTCGTGCCGCCGCCCCCAGCCACTTCCGTCACCGCGCTGCAGGCGACCATCGGCGCCCAGGGCGGCGTGCTCACGGGTGCCGCGGGGTCGGCGCTGGCGGGCGTGAAGCTGGTCATCCCGGCGGGCGCGCTGACCAAGGACACGGTCATCCAGATCACGCCCGTCGGAGGCGCGCCGGATCTGCCCGCGCCCGCGCTGCGCATCGGGCCGCAGATCGACATCCGGCCGGCCGGCACGCAGCTGGCGGTGCCGGCGCAGCTCACCCTGCCCTTCGACGAGAGCGCGCTCGCCGCCAACGACCGCTTCGAAGACGAGGTGGGCGCCCAGGCGGTGGCCGGCGGAGCGAAGAAGCAGGTGGACAGCAGCGCGGGCAGCGTCACCATCGCGCTCTCCGCGCTGGACCAGGTGGCGGCGAGCGTGAACCTTCCGGGGCCGCGCGATCGCGTCCAGTTCGATCTGCACGCGAACCCCAAGAACCTGACCTGCATCGCGCAGTTTCCGGGCGACGCGCAGAACGCTCCCTCGGTCACCGCCACGGTCGTGCGCGGCGGCCTCACCGACTCGCTGGCGCTGCGGGGCAAGAACCTGAAGCCCGGCCTTCGCTTCGCGCTCTTCAGCACCGAGCACAGCGCGCTGAAGGCGGACGGCAGCGCCGACACCAACAACGTCGGCCTCTCCTGGTACCAGTCGGATCTCGAGGTCAACGAAGCGGGCCGGGTGCGCGCCGATCTGCGCACCGTCCTCCTCGACCAGCCGTTCGGCGTCGACGGCACCATCCTGCCCGCCACCAACGCCTTCCACCTGGGCTTCTGGTTCGACGACCCGGCCGACGCGGTGGCGTGCGGCTTCAGCCCCAGCGGCGGCACGCCCTTCAACGGTGAGCACAAGGCTGGACCGCTGGCGATGATCAGCGTACCTGATGCAACCACCGCGCTGGGACCGCTCTGCAGCCTGGCCGACACCTCGACCACGCCGGCCCACTGCAAGCTGTAAGACGAGCGCGGCGGGACGGCCTCCTTGGAACAGCCTGACGATCCATCGCTGCTCAAGGAAGTCGCCCGCCGCGATCGCGAAGCCTTCGAAGCGCTCTACTACCGCTACGCGCCCCGCCTGGGGCGCTACGCGTTCAGGCTCTTGCAGAAGCGGGAAGCCGTGGACGAGGTCATCAACGACGTGATGCTGACGGTCTGGCAGGATGCGGCGCGGTTCGACGGGCGCGCCGGGACGGTGTCGGCCTGGCTCTTCGGCATCACGCACAAGAAGGTGCTCAAGATGCTCGAACAATCGAGAAAGCGCGCCCGCTCGGAGACGCCGGACGCCGAGGCGAAAGCGCCCGACCCGCAGCAAGACCCGGAGCGCGACGCCATGGGACACCAGCTGGGCGCGGCGATGACGGGCGCGCTGGCGAAGCTGCCCGCGGAGCAGCGCGCGGTCATCGAGCTGGCGTTTGGCGAGGGCCAGTCGTACCAGGAGATCGCGGATGCGTTGGATTGCCCGGTCAACACGGTGAAGACGCGCATGTTCCACGCGCGGAAGAGATTGGCGGACTTCTTGGGGAGCGGGCTTCGATGACCACCGATCACGAGCGCCTGACCGAGCTGCTTCCCTGGTACGTGAACGCGACCTTGAGCGAGGAGGAGACGGCGCTGGTCGAAGCGCACCTGGGCTCGTGCGATCTCTGCCGCGGAGAGATGGGGCGGCTGCAAGAGCTGTCCGCGGCGACGGCAGCCGAAGCGCCGGGCTGGACGCCGTCGCCCGCGCACTTCAACCGCGTCTTGCGCAACCTTACGCCGTCTCTCTGGCAGCGGCTGCGCGCCTGGACCGCCGCGACCCCCAGGCCGGTGCGGTTTGCGTTCGCGTTCCAAGGCGCTGCGGTGCTCGCGCTTCTGGCGGTGGTCCTGGTGGGCCGGCCGCACGTCTATGAGACGCTCTCGCGCCAGCCGGCGGCGGCGGCGTCCCAGCGCGCCCGGCTGCACGTCCTCTTCGCGCCCGACCTGACCGAGAGCGGCCTGCGCGAGATCTTGCAAAGCGCCGGGGCGATCATCGTCGACGGCCCGACCGATTCGGGGCTCTACACCATCGAACTTCCCCTGGCGGCATCGGACGTAGCGCGGGCGGGCGAGATCGCCTCCCGCATCGCCAGCCAACCCAAGGTGCGCTTCGCCGCGCCGGTCGCCCGCTGAGGCCTTCATGAGATGGTCCATCTTCACCGCCTGTGCAGCGCTCGCCGGTTCCTGCGCGTCGTCCCGCCCGGCCGGCGAGCCTGTGCCGCACGAGCCGAAGCAGCTGCGGCCGGGGCAGATCATCGTCGCGCTCGCGGAGGACAAGCCCGAGGCGCTGACCGCGCAGAAGCTCGCCATCGCCGCGGAGTATGGCCTCGTGGAGGTGGGGTCGTTTCCGCTGCGCTCGGTGCAGCTCGAGTGCGTGGTGTTCGAGACCGGCTCTGCCGGGCCGCTGCCCGACGTGCTGGAGCGGCTCAGCCACGACGCGCGGGTGAAGCTGGCGCAGACGAACCAGGTCTTCCACGAAGAGTCGGGCGTCAAGCTCTCCTATGGCGCGGCGCAGATCCACGCGGACACCGCCAATCTGTGGAAGACCGGCAAAGGCGTCAGGGTAGCGGTCATCGACACCGGCGTCTCGGCGGAGCATCCGGGCTTGTCGGGACGCATCGTCGAAACCAAGAATTTCGTCGAGGGCGGCGAGGCTTCGTTCGCGCAGGATCTGCACGGCACCGCGGTCGCGGGCGTCATCGCCGCGCGGCGCGACGACAAGGTGGGAATGCTCGGCATCGCTCCAGACGCGGAGCTCCTGGCGCTCAAGGCCTGCTGGTATCCCGTGGCCGGCGGCCCGAAAGCCTTGTGCAGCAGCTGGACCCTGGCCAAGGCCGTGGACTTCGCCGTCCAGGCCGGCGCGCAGGTGGTGAACATGAGCCTGAGCGGTCCCAGCGACGGGCTCCTCGGAAAGCTGCTCGCCAAGGCGCAGGAGCACGGCGTCATCGTGGTGGCGGCGGCGGCAGAGGGCGCGGGCAGCCCGGGCTTTCCGGCCTCGGCGCCGGGTGTCATCGCCGTCGTGGCCAGCGACTCTCGCGGCGCGGTGCTGCTGCCCGCCTGGACCTCGCGCACCTTCGTGATGGTAGCGCCGGGAGTGGAGATCCTCACCACTGTTCCGGGCGCGGGGTACGACTTCGTCTCGGGCAGCTCGTTCGCGGCGGCGCACGTGAGCGGCGTGGTGGCGCTCCTGCGCGAAGGCAACCCTCACCTGAGCGCGGCCGCGGCGCTGACCCTGCTCAAAGAGACGGCGCGGCCCGTCGGGGGAGATGCGGTCGCGCAGCGCGCCGGCCTCGTCGACGCGTGCGCCGCGCTGGCCAGGCTGCTGGGCAATCCCAACTGCTCGTGAGCTATTCGAACAGCGTGGCCGCCGCTTGGGGAAAGCCGCCGGGGTCCGCGCCGCCGAAGATCAACACCTTTCCGTTGCTGAGCAGCGTCACCGTGGCGCCGAAGAAGGCGTTCTCCAGCGACGGACCCTGGCTCCAGTTGCCGCCGGCGAAGATCTCGGTCGAGTGAATGCCGGTGCCGACGCGGCCGGCTTTGGTGGGCGGCACCTCTCCGCCGATCACCAGCACGCGCCCGTCCGCCAGCGTCACCGCCGCGTGTGAGTCTCGCGCGGCCCGCAGCTCGCCGGCTGGAGTGAACCGCTGGGTAGCGGGGTCGTAGATCTCCGTCTGCAGCGGCGGCTCGTCAGGCTCGTCGCCGTCTCCGCCCGAGATGAGCACGCGCCCGTCCGGCAGCAGCGCCGCGGCGTGGGCGAACCGCGCGGCCAGCATCGAGCCCGCGGCCGTGAACGAATCCGTCGCCGGATCGTAGAGCTCCGCGGTGCTGATGACGAAGAGCGGGTTCGAGGCGTCCGCGCTGCAGCAGGTCAAGCCGCCGGAGATCAGCACGCGGCCGTCGCGCAGCAGCGTCGCGGTGTGGCCTTGGCGGACGTGCAGCATGCGCCCCGTGGCGTGCCACTGCTGCGTGGCCGCGTCGTACCGGTCCGAGGTGGAGACCGGAATGACGTTGCTGCCGCTGCCTCCGGTCAAGAGCGCGCCATCTAGAAGCGCGGTCGCGGTCCGGTTGGCGCTGCCGCGGGTGGCGGCGTTGCCGGCGCGCGTGAAGGAGCGGCTGGCGGGATCGAAGAGCTGCGTCGCCACCGATGCGAGGGCACCGGCCGGCGCGTTGATGCCGGTGCCGGCGAGGATGAAGCCGCCGTCGCGCAGCGGCGCTATGGAGGTGAAGATCTGCGCTTCCACGGAGAGCGGCAGCTCCGGGCCGCGCACGAACGTCTCGCTCGCCGGCTCGAAGATCTGGGTCAGCGTGCTGTCGGGAAGGTCGATGCTCTCGCTGACGTTGCCGCCCAGGACGATGGCGCCGCCGTCCGCCAGCGCCACCGCCAGATGATTCGTCTGCGCGAAGGGCGCGGCCTTCAAGACCCGCAAACGATCGAGATAGACGACGACCTGGCCGCCGTCCGCGCCCGGCGGCGTCGCGGATGAACAAGCCGCCAGCATCGCGGCGGCGAGAATGGATTGCTTCATTGGATTTCTCCCGGCCCGGTGACGGCCTGTGGAGCAATCCGTCTCAGACGTGCTGCAGGTATTGGTGAATGAAGGCAATGGCCATGCTGCCCTCTCCCACCGCCGAAGCCACGCGCTTCACCGGGCCCGCGCGGACGTCTCCGCAAGCAAAGATGCCGGGAACGCTCGTCTCGAGCAGATACGGATCGCGGCTCTCCGACCAGCGGCGCGCCTTCACCAGATCCTCGCCGGTCAGGACATAGCCGCGCGCATCGCGGGCGATGGCCGGCGGCAGCCACGCCGTCTCCGCGTCGGCGCCGATGAAGACGAAGAGCCCGCCGCACTCGCACTTTCGCGCGTTGCCCGCCGCGCGATCGAGCAACTCGACGGCTTGCAGATGATCGTCGCCGTGGATCGCGCGCACCTCGCTGCGCAGCGCGACGACGATGTTCGGCTTGGCGCGCAGCTGATCGATGAGATAGCGCGACATGCTCTTTTCCAGCGCGTCGCCCCGCACCACCAGCGTGACCGAGCGCGCGTGGTTGGCGAAGTTGAGCGCCGCCTGCCCCGCCGAATTTCCCGCGCCGATCAGGTGCACGTCGAGGCCTTGCGTCATCGCCGCGTCGGTCCGGGCAGCGCCGTAATAGATGCCTTTGCCGAGCAGTCGATCGAAGCCGTCGATGGCGAGCCGCCGCCAGCTGACGCCGGTCGCGAGGATGACGGT
>DATBAA010000239.1:0-4480 GCA_036271755.1 Myxococcales bacterium
CGAAAGACGGCCAGGGCTTTGTCGCTGCCGAAGCGGCGGCTCTGACCGCCCGCGAGCAGCACCGCACAGGCTTCGCGGATCAGCTGACCCTCGAAGCGCTCAGCGCGGATCAAGGGACACGCGGCACTCCGGCCGGCGGCAACGGCGGCGCGCGCGGAGCGGGCGGACGTGGCGGCTGCTCCACCTCCCGCTTGATGAAAGACGTGATGAGATCGATGGGCACCGGGAAGATGGTGGTGGAAGACTTGTCGCCGGCCACCTCCACCAGCGTCTGCAAGTAGCGCAGCTGCAGCGCGGCCGGGTGCGCATCGATGACGTCCGCCGCCATGCCCAGCTTCTCGGCCGCCTGGTACTCGCCTTCCGCGGCGATGACCTTGGCGCGCCGCTCGCGCTCCGCCTCGGCCTGGCGGGCCATCGCGCGCTGCATCTCCGGCGGCAGATCGAGCTGCTTCACCTCGACGGCGGTGACCTTGATGCCCCACGGCTCGGTGTGCTGATCGAGCACCTGCTGCAGCTCCTTGTTGATCTTCTCCCGCTGCGCCAGCAGGTCGTCCAGCTCCATGCGGCCCAGCGTCGACCGCAGCGTCGTCTGCGACAGCTGCGAAGTTGCGTAGAGATAGTTCTCCACCTGGATGATGGCCTTCTCGGCGTCGATGACCCGGAAGTAGATCACCGCCGAGACCTTCAGCGAGACGTTGTCGCGCGTGATCACGTCCTGCGGGGGCACGTCGCGGGCGACGGTGCGCAGATCGACCTTCACCATGCGATCGAGACCGGGCACCAACCAGTTGAGGCCGGCGCGCTTGGTCTCGGCGAAGCGGCCCAGGCGGAAGATGACGCCCGACTCGTACTCTTGGATGACGCGCAGGCCGGAGATGATCCAGATGCCGACGGGGATGATGAAGATCAGCAGGAACGGACTCATGGATTGGCCTTTGTCAGAGCGCTTTCAGGCGCGACGTCGAGGGTGAGACCGCGGACGGAGAGAACGCGAACGGTCTCCCCCGCGGCGATGGGAACGGCGCTGAGCGCTTTCCAGAGCTCGCCCGAGACCTGCACGCTGCCGCCCTCGGGGCCTGTGGGCTCGCGGACGGTGCCCAGCTCGCCCACCAGCGAGAACGCGCCGGTGGTGAGCGGCTTGTGCGTGCTGCGGGAGATCTTCCAGGCCAGGGAGCCGGCGATGGCCGCCATGGCGAGGCCGATGGGCGTGACGAACTTCCAGCCCAGGCCGAAATCGGAGTCCGCGTAGAACTTGGAGTCGACGTGGCCGATGAGCAGCAGCGAGCCGATCACCACGCAGACCGCGCCCGCCGCGATGAAGCCGCCGTGGCCGCCGGCGTAGAATTCTGCGGCGAAGAAGCCGACTCCCAGCAGCACCAGCGCCAGCGCTCCGATGTGCACCGAGAGCATCTGCAGGCCGATGGCCGCGATCAAGACGCAGATGCCGCCCACGACGCCTGGCACGATGGTCCCGGGATGAAACAGCTCGAGCAGGATGCCGATGACGCCGAGCGCGCCGATGAGGAAGACCACCTCCGGATCGCCCAGCTCGTGCAGCACGCGATCCTTCACGCGCCAGCCGACGTTCCGCACCTCCGCGCCGGCGGTGTGCAGGATGCGCTTGTCGCCGTTGCCCAGATCGACGTGACGGCCATCGAGCTTGCGCAGCAGATCGGGAACGTCCTCGGCCAGCAGATCGACGACGTGCAGCTCGACGGCTTTGCTGGCGGTGATGCTCTCGCTGTCGCGCACGGCCTTCTCGGCCCAGTCGATGTTGCGCGAGCGGCGCTCGGCGATGCCGCGGGCAAAGGCGATGGTGTCGTTCTCCATCTTCTTCGCCATCACGTCCGGCTCGTCCTTGGGCGCGGGCTTGTTCGAGCCAAAGAGATCGACGGGGTGGGCCGCGCCGATGTTGCTCGAGGGCGCCATGGCGGCGACGTGCGCGGCGAGCGTGAGGAAGACTCCGGCCGAGCCTGCGCGCGCTCCTGGCGGGCCGACCCAGAAGACGATGGGCACCCTGGCCGACAGCTCGGCCTGCACCACGTCTCGCGTGGAAGAGAGCAGGCCGCCCGGCGTGTCGAGGCGCACCACCAGCGCCTCGGCGCCCTGCTCCTCCGCCGTGTGGATGGCGTCGATGAGGTGCGCCGCCGAGCCCGGATTCACCGAGCCCGCCAGCTCCGCATAGAGCACGATGACCGCGGCGATCACTGCGCGGCCTTCGGCGGCGGCAGGCCCAGCTTCTTCATCACCTGCTTCAAGTCATCCCAGACCTTGCCCTTCTCGCCCGGGCTGCGCAGCAAGTAGGCCGGGTGGAAGGTGGGCATCAGCGGAATTCCTTCGTACTGCTTCCAGACGCCGCGCAGCCGCGAGATGGCGGTGTCCTCGCGCAGGAGGGCCTGGGCCGCGAACTTGCCCAGGGTGACGATGACCTCTGGCTTCACCGCCGCGAGCTGCGCCTTCAAGAACGGCTCGCAGGTCTCGAGCTCGTCGGGCTCCGGATTGCGGTTGTTGGGCGGCCGGCACTTGACGGTGTTGCAGATGTAGACCTTCTCGCGCGAGAGCCCCATCGCTTCGATCATCTTGGTCAGGAGCTGGCCGGCGCGGCCCACGAACGGCTCGCCCTTCAGGTCTTCGTCCTCGCCCGGCGCTTCGCCGACGAACATCAGCCGGGCGCGGGCGTCGCCGACGCCGAAGACGATGTTGTGGCGGCCTTTGTGGAGCTTGCAGCGCGTGCAGCCTTGGAGCGAGGCCTCGGTTTCCTGCAGCGTCTGCAGCTTCATCGGGCCTTTCTCTGGCTGGACATCGGAGACCGGCTTCTCTGGAGAGAGGATGCGCAGGCCCGCCTCTCCTGCCCACGCCACGTAAGCCTGCAGCTCATCGGCCAGCTCGCGCATGGCCGCCGTCTATCACTTTCGCGGCAGGCGCGCGCGAATGGCGTCCCAGACGCCGTCGGCGACGGCCAGCTTGGGACCCGACAGCTCGGCGCGGGAGCCGTCGCTGCCAAGCAGAATTGTACGATTCGTCTCTTTGCCGAAGGCGTCGCGGATGTCGTTGGCGACGACCAGATCGAGCTTTTTACGAGTGAGCTTCTCGCGGGCGTTGGCCTCGACGTTCTCGCTCTCGGCGGCAAAGCCAACCAGCAAAGGGCGTTTTGCCAGTTGGCCGATAACCGCCAAAATGTCTTTTGTCCGGACGAGCGTGAGCGTCTCGTCGCCCGGCTGCTTCTTCACCTTCTGCTCCGCGCGCTGCGCCGGCCGCTGGTCTGCCACTGCGGCGGCCATCACCAGCACCTGGGCTGCCGGCAGGTGTTCGTCGACCGCCCGGGCCAGGTCGTCGGCGGTGACGATTTGTACAAATTGTACGCCCGCCGGCCGCGGCAGCTCGACCGGACCGGAGATGAGCGTCACCTTCGCCCCCCGATTCCGCGCCGCCTCCGCCACCGCGTACCCCATCCGCCCCGTCGACGGATTGCTCAAGAACCGCACCGGGTCCAGCCACTCGCGCGTCGGCCCCGCGGTCACCAGCACGGACACGCCCTCGAGGTCACCCGGCACATCCAGCGCCGCGACGATCTCCGCCGGCTCCGCCAGCCGCCCCGGCCCTACGTGGCTGCGCTCGGCCATCTCACCCACGCCCGGCCCCACCACGCGCGCCCCCCGCTCGCGCAGCACGCGCAGGTTCTCCTGCGTAGCCGGGCTCGCCCACATCTTCTCGTTCATCGCCGGCGCCAAGAGCCACTTTGCCGGCTCGATCGCCAGCAGCGCCGCGCACACCGCGTCGTCCGCCTGCCCCATGCGCAGCCGCGCCAGCAGGTTGGCCGTCGCCGGCGCCACCACCGCCAGCTCCGCCCAGTCCGCCAGCGCGATATGCCCCTCAGCCAGCTCCTGCTCGGCTGAAAAGAGATCGGCGGCCACCGGCGCGCCGGTCAGCGCCTGGAAGGTCAGCGCCGAGACGAACTTCTGCGCCGAGGCCGTCATCGCGCAGCGAACCTGCGCCCCCGCCTTGACCAGCAGGCGCGCCACCTCGCATGCCTTGTACGCGGCGATGCCGCCGCCCACGCAAAGCAACACCCGCCTCCCGTGCAGAGCCAGGGCCCCATGATGGATCGCACTCGCCCCAGGTGCCACTTCTGCTATAGGGCCACCGTGCAACGCCGCCGTCCCGTCTCGCCCGGAATTCTCGCCGCGCTGCGCGCCCGCAACATCGCCGTCGCCGCCCTCTACTGGGGACCCACCGTCTTCTTGCTCTCCACCATCGCACTGGTGGTCAGCCTCTGGCGCGGCATCGATCTGGGCGGCATCTACTACGGCGGCGTCGTCATCCTGGCCGCGTTGGGCGTCGCCTCCGCCTGGAGCTTGCGCCGCAGGCTCTCGGAGATCTCCACCGCCCTGGAGCGCGCCCAGCGGACCAGCACCGTCGGCCTGCTCACCGCCGGCTTTGCCCACGAGATGAAGAACGCTTTGACGGTCGTGCTCGGCTT
>DATBAA010000240.1:0-3899 GCA_036271755.1 Myxococcales bacterium
CGCTGGCTCTGCTTCACGCTGCGCGAGACTCCGCGCATGCGGTCGCGCAGGACGCCGCCGCACAAGAGCAGCAGGTCGGCTGCCGCCACGGCGATGGCAGCGCGCTCGGCAAAGCCGGCTTCGAAGAATGAGTAAGCCATCCACGCTGCCGTGATGATGCCCAGCCACTTCACCTTGATGGGCAAGATCATCATCAGCAAGATCTGGAACTCGGGAAACTCTGCCGCGAAGGCGATCAGCATCGCCGCCGCCAGCCAGGTGCCGGTGACCGGTCCGAAGAGAACGCCCACCGCCAGGGTGCCCAGCCCGCCGATGAGGAAGAAGAGGTCGAAGCGCAGCGCACCCCACTGCGCCTCGAGCGAGCTGCCCATGGTGTAGACGAACCAGAGGCCCAAAAACCACCAGACGAGGCCGAACATGCTGGTGATGGGCGCGTCGGCCGCGAAGAGGAAGGTGGCGACGCGCCACACCTCGCCGCGCATGACCGCCGCGGTGTCGAGCCAGAAGAGCGGCACCAGCTCCGGTTTGGCGAAGGCGACGAGGTGGAGGATGCCGGTCAAGCCGACGATGAAGAAGATGAGATTTTCCGGCGCGTAGCGGCCGAAGCGGCGGTCGAGGCGCGTGAGGAGGCGTTCCATCGCGGCACAGGTAACACGTGCTAGGAAGCAAAGCTTATGGATCCGCTGCAAAGGTTCGTCGAGCTGCAGGCGAAGGTGAAGGCCACCCCGGGCGTCATCGAGCCCACGGGCATGACGCTGTCCACCGTCGGCCCGGACGGGCGGCCGTCCGCGCGCATCGTGCTCTGCAAGGCGGCCGACTCACGCGGGCTCGTCTTCTATACGAACTCGCGCTCGCACAAGGGGCGCGAGCTGCTGGCGCATCCGGACGTGGCGCTGACCTTCTGGTGGCCGCAGCTGGAGCAGCAGGTCCGCTTCGAAGGGAAGGCTTCGCGGGTTTCAGATGCCGAGTCCGACGCCTACTTCGCCTCGCGCATGCGCATCTCGCAGGTTGGGGCGTGGGCGTCGCACCAGAGCGAAGAATTGAGCTCTCGCAAAGAATTGGAAGACCGCCACGCGGAGATTGAACAGCAATACGCCGGGAAACCCATCCCGCGCCCGCCGCACTGGTACGGCTTCCTCGTGACTCCCGTCTTGATTGAATTCTGGCACTCAATGCCCGGCCGCCTGCACGAACGCGAAGTCTTCACGCGCGGCACGCCCGCAGCGCCGTGGACCATGAGGCTGCTCAATCCGTGACCGCGTTTATCGAGCACTCCTGCACGCTCGAGGTGCCCGGCTGGATCATCCCGGCGGCGCTGACCGTTCCCGCGCACAGCCCGCTCGCCAGCGCCGTCCTGCTGGTGCCGGGCTCGCTCTTCAGCGACGTGAACGGCGACTACCCAGCCTGGAACAGCTTCCCGCACACCAATGCCCATCTCGCGCGCAAACTTTCGGCGCTCGGACACGCGGTCTATCGGTACGCCAAGCTGGGTCCCGGCACCGGCAGCGTCGAGCGGCCCGCGCCTCAGCCGGTGGGCCGCACGTGGGAAGGCCGTCACCACATCGCCGCCGCGGCGCTGAAAGCCATGCGCGCGGAGCTTGCGGCGCGCGCGCTCGAACCCGCGCGGATCATCGGCGCGGGCCACAGCGAAGGCGCGGTGGTGGTGAGCGTGCTCGCTCTTTCTGCTGGCGAGATCGACGGCGTGGTGTTGCTCTCGGGTCCGTCGGTGGGAATTCTCCAGATCATGCGCGAGCAAGCTGCTCGCGGCGTGGGGCGCGACGTGGAGGCGACGCTGGCCTCGATGCCGGAAGAGGCGCGCCAATACCTGCGCGATGTGGAAGCGACGGACCCGCTGCGACTTGCTCGCGAGCTGAAGCAGCCGGTGCTGGTCGTGCAAGGCGGCAACGACGAGATGGTCCCCGCGCATCATGGCAAGCGGCTGCGCGACGCGGCGCGGGCGGAGTATCTCTTCGTCCCCGAGGTCAGCCATCTGTACAAGGTC
Organism: Myxococcales bacterium; assembly: GCA_036271755.1. Classification (GTDB taxonomy): domain Bacteria; phylum Myxococcota; class Myxococcia; order Myxococcales; family 40CM-4-68-19; genus 40CM-4-68-19. Next base: position 2,003 of record DATBAA010000240.1, read on the forward strand.
CTTCCGCCGGGTGTTAGCGGCCCGGCCGCGTTTGGATATCCCGGCGAGACCGATTCGAGAGTCACCGACGGCATCGACCGCTGGATCCGCCGCAAGTGACGAGTCTCGAGCGGGATCTCGAGGTCGCGCGCTTCGACAAGGATCCCGCGCACGCCGTGCGGCACCTGGCGGGCGCATTCGGCGAGGCGCCGTTCGACGAGCGTGTCCACGCGGTCTTCGCATCCCTCGCCGCGCGCCTGGACGTCTTGAAGCACCTGCCGGACGACAACTACTTCGGTACCTTCCTGCTCAAGGCGCACGCGCTGCACCGCGCCGGCCGCGTCGACGAGGCAATCATCCAGCTGACTCGGGTGGTGCAGCGATTGCCGCAGCTGGGACTCGAAACGCTTCTGGCCAGTTGGCTGGCCGCCACCAAGGCTGCCGGGCGCGTCATCTCCGCCGCGGCGGCCACCGAGGTCGCGCGCACCCTCTCGATGGCTGGCAACAGCACCATCGGGCTGCATCGACTGCTGCCGGGCGAGCGCGAGCTGCTGCGCGGCTATGGCGATCTGGCAGGCGCGCTGCGGCCGTTCGAGCCGGCGGAGCTGGTGCTCATGGCGGTGATGGGCATCTATCGCCGCTTGGGCCGCTTCGACGACGCGCTAGCGGTGGCAGGCCAATCAGACGAACAGTTCGTAGCCGTCCAGCGCGGCCTGACGTTGCGGGCCAAAGGCGACGGGGTGGCCGCAGCAGAAGTGTTCGCGTCGTTGGCAAAGCTCGGCGGCGCCTATCCGGCAGAGGAGGCGCGTTCGTGGTTTGTCGCCGGGGACGACGCTCGGGCGCTGCTGCTCATTCCCAAAGAGGTCTTGCCCGGCGATGCCGAGGTCAATCGCCTGCGCCAGCTTTGCGAAGCGCACGTCGCGGGCGATCGGATTCACCTCCTCGATCAGATCCGCCGCGAGGAGACCACGGGGCTCTTCGAAACGCCGCGCGACGCGACCGCCAATGGCTTGCGCCAGCATCGCGGCCATAAGTATCGCCAGATGGCTGTCTCTGGCTGGGAATCGCCGTCGAATCGGCTGCTCTTCACGCTCCACGCGACGGGCACCGCGGATCCCGCGAAGGCCGACTATTCAATCGATACCAGCAAGACCAATCTCGGATTGGATCCCTTCTCCAACCGGCGCGGCAGCTCACTTGCGCTCTGGACGCTGCGAGATGGAGCCGCGGTGCAGAACGTGCCGGCGCCCGCGGTCGGGCTGCGCGAAGCCATCGCGCGGGTCGCGGCTGGCGACAGCATGGACGCGGTGTGGGCGGCGGCCGGAGAGCTGGGTCGATCGCTGCCTGCTTCCGCCGCGGACGAGGTCGCCGCCGCGCTGATCCATCCTCCGCTGAGCGCCGCGTTCCTGGCTGCACTTCCCGAGGGTCTCTATCGCTATCAAGTCGCCGGCGCTTGCGTGCTGGCCAACCTGCCGCAGGCCTGGAAGACCGCGCGCGGCGTCTTCGAGTCGCTCGTGTTCGGGCCGGTAGACTGGGTCTCCGGCGCGGCGATCACGGCGCTATCAGAGCTGGCGCAGCGGGATGCGAGTGCGGCGCGCGAGATCCTGGCCTTCTTGCTGACCGTGCCGGGCGACTTCGTGAAACACACTTGCGAGCCGCGCTTCTGGCCGCTCTACATCGCGCTCAAGACGCTGCCCTGCGTGCCGGCTCACATCGATCAGCAACTCGAAGCACTGCGGCGCGAGATCACGGGAGAGCCTGCGAAAGCTCCGGAGCCCGATCTCGCTAAAGTTCCGTCGCCGCACAAAGAGCCAGTGGTCGAGCTCCCGGACCAACAGGCCGCCGGGTTCAAGGCGACGATCAAGCCTTTGCCCCTGTTGGCGCTGGCAGGCCTGACAGTTGCCCTGATGGCCTGGCT
>DATBAA010000241.1:0-18892 GCA_036271755.1 Myxococcales bacterium
TCGACGACGACCGCGGAGCTTTCGTCGACGACCACCGGCGAACCCTCCTCGACGACCACCGCGCCCTCTTCCACCACGACGGCTCCGGCGACGACCACGACGGCGGGCACGCAGGCATCGGTCGTGGTCGAGCTGCCGGAAGAGGCGCTGGACCTGCTGCCCGACGGCTCACTCACGCTCTCGGGCGACGGCATCGAAGATCAGCAGATCGCGTTCTCCGCCGCCGAGCACGCCGACGAGGTGCTGCGCTTCAAGTTCCAGTGGGACGGCATCTCGGTGAAGACGAAGCTGGTCGCGAGCTCGGGCGGAAACTCGGTCACGCTCTGGGAGGATCAACCGGCGGGCGACCCGGCGCAGCTCATCTCCTGGTCCGGCGCCGTCTCCGACCTGTACCCCGCCCTGCCCCCGCTGCTCGACGAAGCGGCCGAGATCGTCGGCTCGGCCATCGACGATCTGGAGAAGCTCATCCTCGAGGCCATCTCATGAACTTCGCGTGGCATGTGGTGGTGCGCGACGACAAGGGCGCCCCAATCACCGACGCCAAGGTCGCGCTGGTGACCGAGGCCACCGTCAGCGGCAGCGACTTCCCCTTCGTCATGCTCGCGGCGACGCACAGCCACAAAGCCGCGGGCGCTTACGAGCCCACCGCGGCCATCGCACCTTCCGCCGGCAAGTGGCTCTTGATCGTCACGCGCAAGGACAAGTCGCCCGCGATGCAGCCCATCACGCTCAAGGCCGCGGGCAGCGACTTCGGCGTGTCGACCGCCGGCGGCGTGGTGGCGGCGGTGGAGACGAAATCCGCGCTGGCCGGGTCGGGAGCGGCGGCGACGCGCAACACCTCGTTCGTGGTGACGCTCTTCCCTTCGGCCGAGCTCGTGTTCCTCACCGGCACCGACTACTCGGGCGGGGGCGTCGACTTCCGGCTCTTCGCGGTAGACCACGCGCGCGCGCTGCTCAAGGATTCGAAGATCGACAAGGGAACGCGCGTGACCATCTTCTGCAGCGATGCACGCGCGCGGCAGTCGCTTGCCTTCACCAACGGCGGCGACCTCATGCTGGTATCGGCGCACTCGTTCGGCAGCGCCGCCGGCATCAAGCCCGGCGCGAAGCACGCGCCCGACAAGAGCGCGGACTTCATGCCGATCGATTTCTACGGATACCTGGACGACATCGGCAACACCGACCCGCACCGCGTGCGCGAGGTGGGAGTCTTCAGCCATTCGTGGCCGGGCGGGCCCATCTTGTTCAACACCAGCGACACCTTCGGCCCCACCGGCCTGCGCGACCCGGACGACTTCGACCTGCGCGAGAAGGATTTCAACACCGACAACCTGCCCGCCTGGTCCAAGCTCAAGGACGCCATGGCCCCCGGCGGCAGCTGGCAGATCTGGGGTTGCAGCGCCACCACCATGTTCAAGGATTGGATGCGCGAGGCGCTCAAGGTCTCGAACGCCAACCAGCTCTTCCCCGTCACCTCCGATACCAAGCACCACGACGGCAGCATGTCTCAGCACGTCGAAGCGCGGCTGACCCGGGCCCTGGTCCGCAAGCAGATGGACCTGCGCTTCCGCTCCGGTTCGTACATGGCGGCGGCGGCCACGGCGCTGGCCATTCCGGTCTTCGGCGCTCCGCCCGGCGTCGGCGCGGACTACAGCAAGCCGGGCGGCCTCTGGATGATGGGCATGACCGGCAATACGGCGCCGTATGCGTTCTTCCAGCAGGACTTCATGCCGGGGTTCGTGCCGACGAACGACAAACACAACAAGGGCTACGTCGACTATCGCGTCATGCAGGGGCGCGCGGCCATGCCCGATGCTCCGTTCGATCCGGGCGCGTACGTCATGACCGTCGATTTCGACCTCAAGAAGACCGGGCTCGCCTTCATGGGCGGCAAGCATCCGCCGTCGCTGCACGACGGGACGAGCGTGAAGCTGACGGCGACGGCCAAGAAAGACTTCCCCGCGGCAGGCAGGTCGGGTTGGCTCTACGTGCTCGAGGACACGGACAAGACCAAGAGCGAAGGGTTCTATCTGCAGACCGACGGCAAGCTCTTCCTGGTCGGGCGCGATGCGAAGACCCAGGCGTTTACCGACGTCGCGCCCGCACCGCTCTAGCCGCACGGCGCCGCTCTAGAAGGCGGGCTTCCCGCAGGGCGCGGAGAAGCGGCGGTCGCGCAGGGTGCTCGCGACGAGAAGTCCGTCTCCCAGCGGTACGGCCCAGCGCAGCGTCACGAAGCAGTCGCCCATCTCATAGAGCGCGTGCTCGGGGTCTTGCCAATTGACCACGCGATCGGAGCAGGTCGCCATCACGCCCCGCGCGGAATCCAGGGAGCGCGCGCAGTCGAGCTTGCCGCCGCCGGCGCGGCGAGCGCCGTCCGCCACCCAGACGGGCTCCTCGCCGGCAAAGACGATCTGGTGAATGCTCTCGTGCTCGCGGGCCAGCCGCTTCGGCTTCATCGCCGCGTCCATCAGCCAAACCTCCCGGCCCACCGACCAGGCGACGCTGCCTCCCGCTGAAAGCGCCAGCGCGGACGCCCGGACCCGCAAGCGCAGGAGGAGTTTTCCCGCGCCATCGAAGAGCAGCAGCGCCGCCGGTGTGACGATGGCGATGCGATCTCCGACAGCGGCCAGCGCACGCACGGGCTGCTCCGTCAGCGTTCGATCCGGCAGCAGCCTGGCGCCGCCTTTGCCCGCCGCGACCACGCCTTTGCTCCAGGCGAGCCGCTCGGCGCCGCGCAGGTGGCCCAGGGGCTGCCGCGACTCGCCGTTCAGATCGGTCGCCACGATCTCGCCCGACTGGAGGGCCGCCGCGATCCGCTGCCCGTCAGGAGAAAAGGCCGCGGCGCGCGCTTTGGGAATGCGCGTTTCTCCGGGGAGAACGCGGAATCCGCCCTCTTCGCGAATGGCTGCCCTGCTCTCATCTGCTGCCAGCGCGATGAGCTCCGCCGGACCTGGCGGACCGTCCGGCAGGAGCTCGCGAAGCAGACGCACCTTCCCGCCCGGCCGGATCCAGTCGACCTCGAACATGTCCGGGCCCAGGACCTGGGTGGAAGCGAGCAACGCGATGAGGGCCGCGGCGATCATCGCCTCATCCTAGCGCGGTGTTCGAAATTCACTTGGAAGGAGACCCTGGCGGGACGCCCGGCCGCGGACCTCTGTACGGTGGTCCGCATGAGCACCAAAGCGAGAAACAGCGTCCGCGTCTTCGGGGACGGCAAAGAGACCATGATCTTCTCGCACGGCTACGGCTGCGACCAGAACATGTGGCGCCTGCTCACGCCCGACTTCGCCGCGCGCTACCGCATCATCGTCTTCGACCTGGTCGGCTCGGGAAGGTCGGACCTCAAGGCCTACGACCGCGAGAAGTACAAGACGCTCGGCGGCCACGCGCGCGACGTGCTGGAGATCCTCGGCGAGCTCTCGCAGGGGCCGGCGGTCTTCGTGGGCCACTCGGTGAGCGGCATGATCGGGGCGCTCGCGGCCATCGAGCAGCCCGAGCAGTTCTCTTCGCTGGTGATGATCGGGCCCTCGCCCTGCTACGTGAACCACCCGGGCTACACCGGCGGCTTCACCCGCGAGGACATCGACTCGCTGCTGGATACTCTGGACAGCAACTATCTGGGCTGGGCCAGCTCGATGGCGCCGGTGATCATGGGCGCCAAGGATCAGCCGGAGCTGGCGGTGGAGCTGACCAACAGCTTCTGCGCCACCGACCCGGAGATCGCCAAGCACTTCGCGCGGGTGACGTTCCTCTCCGACAACCGCGAGGATCTACCCAAGCTCAAGACGCGCTCGCTCATCTTGCAGAGCTCGGACGACGTCATCGCGCCGCTGCCCGTCGGGCAGTACCTGCACGAGCGGCTGGCCGGGAGCACGTTGAAGGTCATCGACAACATCGGCCACTGCCCGCACCTCAGCGCGCCAAGGCAGATCGCAGAAGCCATGGCCGGGTTCCTCCAAGGCTGACGTGAACGACGACCGCACGCTGTACGACAACGCGCCGTGCGGTCTCGTCTCCATGCGCGACGGGCTGATCGAGCGCGCGAACGCCACCTTCTGCATCTGGCTCGGGTACTCGCCCGAGGAGCTGATCGGCAAGGTGCGGCTGCAAGATCTGCTCACCGTCGGCTGCCGCATCTTCCACCAGACCCACTGGGTGCCGCTCTTGCAAATGCAGGGGTCGGTCGCGGAGGTGCAGCTCGAGTTTCTCACCCGCGAGAAGCGCGTCGTCTCGGTGCTGGTGAACGCGGTGCGGCGGCTTTTGGACGGCGCGGCCCACGACGACGTGGCGGTCTTCGTCGCCACCGACCGGCGCAAGTACGAGCGCGAGCTGCTGCTGGCGCGCAAGCACGCCGAAGAGCTGCTCTTGAGCGAGCGGACCATGCAGGTGCAGCTGAACGAGGCGCTGCGCGAGCGCGAGAAGGAGGCGCAGCAGCGCGCGGTCCTGGCGGAGCAGCTCATCGGCATCGTCAGCCACGACCTGCGCACGCCGCTGCACGCCATCCTGCTGGGCGCCAAGCTGCTGATCGCGACCAAGGTGACGCCGGTGCAGGAGCGCACCGTCGGCCGCATTCTCTCGGCCACCAACCGCGCCTCGCGGCTCATCGCCGACCTGCTCGACTTCACGCAGGCGCGGCTGGGCGGCGGCCTGGGCGTGACCGCCGAGCCGCTCGATCTGCACGCGCTGGCGGCGGAGGCCGTCGACGAGCTGAAGCTGGCGTGGCCGGGGCGCGAGCTTCTGCACCAGCAGAGCGGCGACGGGCAGTGCGCGGCGGACCCCGACCGGCTGCAGCAGGTGGTCACGAATTTAGTGAGCAATGCGCTGACCTACGGACTTGCCGGGCGTCCGGTTACGGTCACCACGCGCACCGACGGAGACAGCGCCATGCTCGAGGTGCACAACTTCGGCCCCGTCATTCCCGATGACTTGATGCCGCACCTCTTCGAGCCGATGCGGCGGGGCGAGCAGCAGGTGGCGCAGGGCTCGCGCAGCGTCGGGCTGGGTCTCTACATCGTGCAGCAGATCGCGCTCGCCCACGGCGGCAAGGTCTCGGTGAGCTCGACCCTGGCCGAGGGCACGAGCTTCACGCTCACGCTTCAGCGCTGATCGGGAATGATGTTGGCCAGGACCAGCTCGGCTTTTTCGTGATCTGCGAGCGTCAGCGCGAAGTGCGCTCCGGCCGGGCGCTCCGCGAAGAGCTTGCGCCACTCGGCGAGCGCGCGGCTTCCCGCTGGTTCGCCATTGATTGAAATAATGCGCTGGTCCGTTTTCAAGCCTGCCTTCTCCGCCGCTCCTCCCGGTGAGATCGCGGAGATGCGCAGCGCGGCGCCGTCGCTCAGGATCCACATTCCGCTGCGGTCGAACGGATCGGGCGCGTCCAATGGCTCCTGCGCGGCCAGGTACATCTGCCTTGCCTCGTAGTCGAAGGCGACGACGAAGTGGCGCAGAAAGCCGCCGCCCAGGTTTCCCGAGATGTCCGGATTGGCGAACGCGCCGGTGTCGTCGGTGTGCAGATCGCCGGCCAGGTTCCTGACCGTCACGTCTCCCAGCGTCAGCGCGCCCAGCCGCGCGGGCTGGCCCTTGGCGGGACCGCCCACGCCCCAGCCGACCACCTGCAGCGGGGCCGCCGCATAGCGCGCGACCAGACCGTGCTCGCGCACGAAGGGAGAGTGCAGCGTGAGCGTCGCGCGCGAGCCGGTGTCGATGGTGAAGCGGCCCGCCATTCCGTCGAGGGTGCCGCGGACCACCGGCGTGCGCTCGGCCATCTCGAAGGGCACTGCCTGCGCGCCGGCCGGCGGCGCAAACGAATCCTTGCTGCTGAGCGTGAGCATGCGGGCCGGATAGTCGATGGTGACGCGGAAGCGGCGGAACATCTCGAAGCCGATGAGCCCGTCCGCGGCAGTGCCCTCCACGCTTTGCATCGGCCCCAGATCCAGGACGTAGAGCACGGGCTTCTCCAGCACCGCATCGCCCAGGCGCAGATCGGGAGCGTGCACCAGGCCCACGTCCACCTTCTCCGCGCCCACGCCGCCGCCCGCGAGCTTGCCCTCGGCGGCCAGGCCCAGCGCCTTCGCGGAGGCCGGCATCAAGAGGTTGGTGCCGCCGGTATCGACCAGCATGCGCACCGGCGTACCGCCGATGGTGGCGCTGACGTAGATGTGGTTGTTGATCAGCTCGAAAGGTACGCGGGTGACGCCGCTGGCATTGGCGATCTTCGCGGTCTCGGCCATGGCCGGCAGGGCGAACGCCGCGTCCGGAACGGGCACATCCAAGGCGACGCGATCGAAGCGCACTTCGGCGCGGGCGCGCGGATCGGTGCGGCCGGTGGCGTCGGTGTGGTCGACGATCTGGTGGAACGGCAGGCGCACGGCGCCGGCCTCGCGGTAGTCGTCGAAGAACGTCGTGATGGTCTCCGCGCCCCGCTTCTCGACGGTGCGCACGAGCAGGTCGTTGGAGTCGAACCAGAGCGCGATGGGATGCCCGCCCTTGGGAGTCACGACGAGGACCTGGTGACCGTCGCGCGCCTCGGCAGGTTGGATGGCCGATGCCCCTCGCGACGGGTACCAGTAAGCCATCGCGGTCAGCCAGGCTTGCGTCCGCGCGGCGGCGACGGCTTCGGGCGCGTCCAGCGCCACCGATTCGCTGCCCGGGTCCTGCTCCCAGCCCGTCTTGCCGTCGAAGCCCTCCGCGCCTTGCAAAGTGCCCAGCGAGTAGCGCGAGACGGAGCGGCCGGTGCGCGCGTCCTGCAGCACGGTGAGCGGACCACTGAGCCCGCCGGCCAGGAGCGTTCCGCGCAGCTCCAGCGAGGCGATCGAGTCCCAGGCGGGCCCGCCGGTGGCGGCCTTGAAGCGCGAGAAGACGTCGTCGCCCGCGGCTTTGGGCTGGGTGGTGGCGCAGGCGGCAAGCAGGACGAGCAGGAGGCGCTTCATGAGACGAGTCTACGCCTCAGCCGCGGGAAAATTACGCGAGAGCTCTCCGGCATCTGTGCGACCATATGGGCATGCGCACCGCCGCGGAGGCGTTGAACTCTGGGGTCGACGGGCTGATCGCTGCCGGCCGGTACACGGAGGCGCTCGCGCTGCCGGCCGGCTTCAACGCGCGTGGTTCGAGCGACACCTGCGCCGAGCTCCTGGTGCAGATCAACCTCGCCGAGGCCGAGTACAACCTGGGCCGCTGGGACGCGGCGTGGGAGCGGCTGCGCGGGCTCGATCCGCTGGCGGCCGCCTTTCCCATCGCTCGCGCGGGGCTGTCGCAGCAGCGATCGTGGATCGCCGCGCACACCGGCAAGCCGGACGAAGCGCTGCATCACTGGCGGCGGGCAGAGCTGCGCGATCTGCCGCCCAACTACTACGCCGAGCACTTCTTCACCGGGGCGGTGGCGCTGTTGGGCGTGGGCAAGATCGACGCGGCCCGCGAGTGCGCCATTGCCGGCAGCGGCGCGGCGGTGAGGCCTTCCAGCAAGCGCAACGCGCTCTTCATCCGGGCGCGGGTGGCGGCGGCGATGGGCGAGCTTCCCAGGGCCGAAGAGCTCTGCCGCGCGGCCTCCGAAAGTCACTATCGCGCGGCCGGCGGCGAGGGGCTGCTCTTCTGGGGTGGAATACTGGAGCGGCTGGGCCGTTTCGAGGAGGCGCGGCATGCGTATGCGCTGGCGGTGGAGCGGGACAGTGAGAGCGAGAGCGCGCGCATCGCCGAAGACCGGTTATTGAAAGGCTCAAACCCATGAAAGCGATGTTGATGGCCGCCGTGCTCCTGTCGTTGCCGGCGCTGGCGGAAGAGAAGAAGCCCACGCTGCGCGGCATCCTCCTGGAGGAGCTTCGTACGGCGCACAACCGGAAGGACTGGTACGTGCCCGCGAGCCTCGCCGTCGAAGGTTTGACCGCGGAGCAGGCCGCTTGGAGAGACGGCAGCGGCAACCACTCCATCGGCCAGCTGGCCAACCACCTGGTCTTCTGGAACAGCCGCCAGCTGCAGCGGCTGAAGGGCGAGCCGCAGGCGAAGTACGACGGCAACAACGACGAGACCTTCAACGCCTTCGACGCCAAGAGCTGGGCCGCGACCGTGAAGCAGCTCGACGAGGTGCTCGGCGCCTGGGAAAAAGCGGTGGAGACCATGGACGACGCCAAGTTGAATGCCTGGGCCTCGGTCATTGCCCATATCGCGACTCACAACGCGTATCACACGGGGCAGATCATCTATATCCGCAAGCTGCACGGCGTCTGGGACCCGGAGAAGGGCGTCAAAGGCTAGATGCTCGCGCTGCTTCTCACTCTGCTGGCGCTGACGCCTGCGCAACAAAGCTTCCTCGACAGGCTGGCGGAGGCCGCGTTGCAGCGCACCAAGGCGCCGCGGGTTACTTATGATCCGGCTTATGTCCGGATTGGTTATCCGGGCGGAGACGTGGCGGCCAATCGCGGCGTCTGCGCGGACGTCGTCATCCGCAGCTATCGCGCGCTGGGAATCGATCTCCAGCGCGCGGTGCACGAGGACATGGCGGCGCACTTTTCGGACTATCCGAAGAGTTGGAAGCTGAAGCACCCGGACACGAACATCGATCACCGGCGCGTGCCCAACCTGCGCGTCTTCTTCACCCGGCACGGCGTCTCGCTGCCCACTTCGGGCGAGTTCCTGCCCGGCGACATCGTCACGCTCACCGTCGCCGGGCGGCTGCCGCACATCGCCATCGTCAGCTCGCGGAAGAGCGCGGCCGGCGTGCCGCTTCTGGTGCACAACATCGGCGAGGGCGAGGTTCTGGAAGACGCGCTCTTCGCCTATCCGATGACCGGTCACTATCGCTACTTCGGGAAGTAGGCGTTCGGCTAGAGTGCGCGCGCTTTGGCGCTCACCGTCGATCAAGTCCTCGCGCTCGCACCCGACCCCGCGGCCGCCGCGGCCGGACGGAAGCTCGCCAGCGGCTCGTCGTGGCAAAGTCTCGGCGAGAGCAGCGCGGCCTATTGGGGCGAGTGCCGGGGCAGCGCGGTCTACCAGGTGCGCGTCGACCGCGGCGATCTCGCCTCCAAGTGCTCCTGCCCGAGCCGCAAGTTTCCCTGCAAGCACGCGCTCGGACTGCTGCTCCTGGCCGCCGGAAAGCCGCTGCCAGAGACGGCCGCGCCGCAGTGGGTCTCCGAGTGGCTCGAGAAGCGCAACGCGCCAAAGCCTATGGCGAAGGCCGGCACGCCCGATCCGCAGGCGCAGGCAAAGCGCAGCGAGAAGCGGGCCGAGCGCGTCCTGGCCGGGCTGGACCTGCTCGACCTCTGGCTCGCCGACCTGGCCCGCGCGGGGCTGGCGACGCTGGACGAGAGCTCTTTTGCGCGGATGGCCGCGCGCCTCGTCGACGCGCAAGCTTCGGGATTGGCCAGTCGCGTGCGGCGCATCGGCGAGTTGGTGGGTGGCGCGCCGTCGTGGCCTTCCCTGGTGCTCGACGAGCTGGGGCTCCTGGCGCTGCTCTCGCACGCCTTTCGCCGATTGGAGAGCCTGGACGCGCCGCTGCGCAACGACTTGCGGCAGATGATCGGCTTCACCATGGAGAAGGAAGAGGTCGTCGCGGCCGGCGATCGCGTGCTCGACGCCTGGGCGGTGATTGGCCAGCAGGCCTATGAAGACGAGCGCTTCCGTTCGCAGCGGACCTGGCTGCACGGCGCGCAGAGCAAGCGGACCGCGCTGGTGCTGCAGTTCGCGGCCGGCCGGGCGGCGTTTCCCGAAGCGCTCTTGCCGGGCTCGCGCATTGACGCCGAGCTGGCTTTCTGGCCTGGAGCAAATCCACAGCGGGCGATGATCTTCGAGCGGCACGCGGTGCATCCTTCGTTTGGCGATCGGCTGCCCGGCTTCGACGATGCGGAGTCGTTCTTGAGCGAGGCGGCGAATGCGCTCTCACGGCAGCCGTGGCTGGATCGGCTCTGCTGTCCCTTGCGCGCGGCGGTGCCTTTCTCCAGCCAGGACGGCTTTCTGCTCCGGGACGCGAAAGGCGCCGTACTGCCCCTGTCGGGATTGGATCATTGGAAGCTGCTCGCGCTGTCGGGCGGCAGGCCGGTGGACGTCGCTGGCGAGTGGGACGGCCGCAGGCTCTATCCTCTCTCGGCCATTGCGAACGGCGGCTTTCATTCGCTGCGGAGCGAGACGTGACCGACGCCCTGCTGCGCGCGGCCCTGGCGGGAACCGCGCGCGAGCCCATGCCTTCCGCCGGCGCCGCGCTCGACGCGCTGGTTCCGCGAGAAGCCTCGGCGGAGCAGCGCTTGTTGCTCCTGGCCGGAGCGCGAGCCGTGGCGCGCAGGGCTGGCTTTCGCCCTCCAGCGCTTCCCTTGCCAGAGCCTGCGCCAGAGGATGCGCTGCCGGTCTGCTCGCCGAAGGCCGCCGAGCTGATCAGCTGGTTTCTCAGCGCCGAGGAGCACGATCTGCTTCTGGAGGCGTTCAAGGCGTTGCGCGCCGCCCGCCAGAGGCTGCGCCCAGAGCTGCTTCCCGCCGCGCTCTCGCTCCGGGACGAAGAGCTGCGCGAAGCGCTGTTACCGGTCCTGGGCGCGCGCGGAGCCTGGCTGGGAAAGCTGCGCGAGGACTGGAGTTGGGCCGCGGGCGTCGCGCCTGCCGAGACGACCGATCTGCTCGTCTGGGAAGTGGGCAGTCACGCGGAGCGGTTCGCGCTCTTGCGCAGCTTGCGCGCGCAGCGTCCAGACGCCGCCCGGCAGCTCTTGGAGTCGACCTGGAAGAATGAAAAAGCCGATCGCCGCGCGCTGTTCCTCACCGCGCTGCAAATCGGTTTGAGCGCCGCCGACGAGTCTTTTCTCGAAGCGGCGCTCGACGACCGCAGCGTGGACGTGCGTGCGCTGACGCCCCGATTGCTGGCGCGGCTGCCTGGGTCGGCGCTGACGCGGCGAATGGAATCGCGCGCCGCCACGCTGCTCCGCGCCGCGCCCGAAGCGAGCCGGCTCGAGGTCTCGCTGCCGGCCGAGCTGGACGCGGCCTGGGAGCGGGACGGCGTCCTGCGCAAGCCGCCGCAAGGAATGGGCGCCAGGTCGTTCTGGCTCATTCAAACCCTCTCGCTGATCAGGCCGCAGTTCTGGGAGCAGCAGCTGGGCCAGGATCCCGCGGACGTCGCGGCCGGGGCCGACGAAGATCTGCTGCAGGGCCTGACTGGCGCGGTCCTGCTCTTCGAGGACGCCCGCTGGGCCGCCGCGCTCTTCGATGCGCTGCTCGCGGCGCCCAAGAGCGACTTCCAGCGCGCGGGCCTGCGCGAGCTGTTGCCGCTGCTCGAGCCGGCCGAAGCGGGAAAGCGCCTCGAGCAGCTCTTGAAGAAGCCGCACGAAGCGCTTCCGGCCGTGGAGGCCATGGCCGCCCTGCCCGCGCCCTGGAGCGATCAGCTCTCGCTCCAGGTGGCGCGCGCCCTGCCCGGCGGCGGCTGGGACCTTCTGGCGCTGGCGGTGATGCGCGCCTCGCCCAAGGCCTTCGCGGCGATGGAAAACGTGCTGCCTCCCTTCGACGAACAGCCTTCCAATCAACGCCTGCTCGACCGCGCGCGCGAGACGCTTCGCCTGCGCGGCAGCCTTCACCAGGAGCTCCATCCGTGACCGAATTTCTCTTGCGCCAGCATGCCGAGCAGCAATACGCGGGCGAGCTGGCGGAGCTCGCCAAAGCCGACAACAGGCCGCGCCCGCAGAGCTGGAGGCTGTCGCCCTGGGCGGTGAAGACCTACTTGCTGGGCGGCACCCTCGAGAGCGGCTTCGTCGTCTCGCCCAAGTACATCGGCAACGGCCGCTTGATGGAGATCTGCATCGCGACGCTGGCCACCGACCGCGCCCTGCTCTTGCTCGGCGTGCCGGGCACCGCCAAGTCCTGGGTTGCCGAGCATCTGTGCGCGGCCATCTCCGGCGACTCGACGCTGCTCGTGCAAGGCACCGCCGGCACCGACGAGTCGGCGCTGCGCTACGGCTGGAACTACGCGAAGCTTCTGGCTGAAGGCCCGTCCATGTCCGCGCTGGTGGCGAGCCCGATCATGCGCGCCATGCAGGACGGCAAGCTCGCGCGCGTGGAGGAGCTGACCCGCGTGGGCAGCGACGTGCAGGACGCGCTCATCACCATCCTCTCGGAGAAGACGCTGCCCATTCCCGAGTTGAACAGCGAGGTGCAGGGCCGCCAGGGCTTCAATGTAGTTGCCACGGCAAACAATCGCGATCGGGGCGTGAACGATCTCTCCAGCGCCTTGCAGCGCCGCTTCAACATCGTGGTGCTGCCGGTGCCGGGCGATCTGGAGCAAGAGGTGGAGATCGTCAGCCGCCGCGTCAGCGAGACGGCGCGCGCGCTGCAGCTTCCGGCGGAGAAGCCGGCGCTGGAAGAGATCCGCCGGGTGGTGACCATCTTCCGCGAGCTGCGCTCGGGCGCAACCGAGGACGGCAAGACGAAGTTGAAATCTCCCTCTGGCACGCTCTCTTCGGCGGAAGCCATCTCGGTGGTGAATCACGGCCTCGCGGTGGCGGCCTACTTCGGCGACGGCAGCTTGAAAGCGGGCGACATCGCTTCGGGCCTGAGCGGCGCGGTCATCAAGGATCCGGTGCAGGACCGGGTGGTCTGGCTCGAATACTTGAAGACCATCGTCAAGGAGCGCGACGGCTGGAAGGACCTCTACCGCGCCTGCATGGACGTCCTCGAGTGACGGCGCGGGTCCATATCTTCGGCATCCGGCACCACGGCCCCGGCAGCGCGCGGGCGCTGAAGGCCGCGCTCGACTCATTGAATCCCGATATCGTCTTGATTGAAGGCCCGCCAGATGCAGACTCACTGATCTCCTTCATCGGCAACGAGCAACTGCAGCCGCCGGTGGCCATTCTCGTCTATCCGCCTGACCAGCCGCGCAAAGGCGTCTTCTATCCCTTCGCGGAGTTTTCGCCGGAGTGGCAGGCGCTGCGCTGGGCGCGGGCGCACGAGGTGCCGGCAAAGTTCATCGATCTGCCGCAGCAGCTGCAGATGGCCGCCGCGGAAGAAGCGCACGAACCCGGCGTCGACCCGCTGGGCATCCTCTCCAAGCTCGCGGGCTACGACGACACCGAGCAGTGGTGGGAGCAGCAGATCGAGCAGCGCCTGCAAGTGGACGACCTGTTCGCCGCCGTCCTCGAAGCCATGACCGCGCTGCGCGGCGAGCTTGGAACCAACGACCCGCGCGAGCAGCGGCGCGAGGCGTATATGCGAAGGTGTATTCGCGCGGCATTGAAAGAGGGCAAGGAGCGCATCGCCGTGGTGTGCGGCGCCTGGCACGCGCCGGCGCTGGTGGAGCTTCCCAAGGCCTCCGCCGACGACGCGCTGTTGAAAGGCCTTCCCAAGATCAAGGTCGAGGCGACCTGGATTCCCTGGACGCACTCGCGGCTCACCTATCGCAGCGGCTATGGCGCCGGCGTCGAATCGCCCGGCTGGTACGCGCACCTCTGGACCGCGCCCGACCGCGCGACCATCCGCTGGGCCGTGCAAGCCGCGCAGCTGTTGCGCGCGGAAGATCTCGACGCCTCTTCCGCGAACGTGATCGATACGGTGCGGCTGGCGGAGACGCTCTCGGCCATGCGCGACCGGCCGCAGCCGGGACTGCGCGAGCTGCGCGAAGCCGCGCTGTCGGTGCTCTGCGGCGGCGACCCGGCAGCGCTGCAGATCGTCCACGACCAGCTGGACGTGGGCGAGCGCATCGGCCGCGTGCCGGACGACGCCCCGGCGGTGCCGCTGCAGCGCGACCTCGAAGCGCGGCAGAAGACGCTGCGCCTCAAGGTCACCACGGAGATCAAGGCGCTGGATCTCGACCTGCGCAAAGAGGGAGATCGCGAGCGCAGCAAGCTTTTGCACCGGCTGCTGCTGCTGCGCGTCGACTGGGGCGAGACGCAGGATTCGTACGGCAAGTCGGGCACCTTCCACGAGATGTGGAAGCTGCAATGGCAGCCGGAGCTGGCGCTGCGCATCGTCGAGGCCAGCGTCTTTGGCCAGACCGTCGAGGCGGCGGCGGGCAACGCGGCGAAGCAGCGGGCCGACGAAGCGCAAGCGCTGCCCGCGCTGGCTGAGCTCTTGGACCAGTCCATCGTCTCGGAATTGGACGAGGCGATTGCGCACGTGCTGCTGCGCTTGCAAGCGCAGGCCGCGCTGCACGCCGGCGCGGTGCCGCTGATGAACGCGCTCTTGCCGCTCGCGCGCGCGGCCCGCTACGGCGATGTCCGCGGCACCAAGGCCGAGCGCGTGCTGCCGGTGCTGGAGGGTCTCTTCGAGCGCGTGCTGGTGTCGCTGCCAGGAGCGCTGAGCTCGCTGGACGACGCCGCGGCGGCGGAGATGCTGCAGGCGGTGGAGGCCGTGGAGCAGTCGCTCAAGCTGCTCGACAAGCCAGAGTGGCGCGCCGAGTGGCTGCGGGCGCTCGCTTCCGTCTCTGACGGCGTGCACGGCTTGCTGCGCGGGCGGTTCGCGCGCATTCGCCTCGAGGCTGGCGACCTCGAAGCCGAGGGTCTGCAGACGCTGGCCAGGCTGGCGCTCTCGACGGCCGTGGCGTCCGCGCAAGCCGCCGCCTGGATCGAGGGACTGCTGCGCGGAGGCGCGCTGGCGGTGCTGCACCAGGACGGTGTCTGGCGCGCGCTCGACGGCTGGCTCTCGAGTCTTCACGAAGATGCGTTCATCGAAGCGCTGCCGCTCGTGCGGCGGGCTTTCTCGACCTTTCAAGCCGGCGAGCGGCACGCCATGGCGGACAAGGTGAAGCAGTTCGATCGCGCCGCGCCCGCGGCCGCTCCCGATGAAGACTTGGACGAAGCGCGCGTGGCGCTGGTGCTGCCGGTGCTGGCCCGGATCCTGGGAGCCAGGAGTGGCTGACGACAAGCGCCTGCGCCGCTGGCGATTGGTTCTAGGAGAGCCAGCTTCCGAGCCATTGGGTTCATTGAGCGGCAGCGACGCGCAGATGGACGGCGCGCTCGAAGCGCTCTACGGCGGCGTGAAAACGAAGGGAAGCCTGGGCGCGTCGTCGCCGCGCGTGGCGCGCTGGCTGGGAGACATCCGCGAGTTCTTTCCCTCGCCGGTGGTGCGGGTGATGCAGCAGGACGCGCTCGACCGGCTGGGGCTGCAGCAGATGCTGCTCGAGCCCGAGCTGCTGCAGACCGTCGAGGCCGACGTGCACCTGGTGGCCACGCTGCTCTCCCTGGGCCGCGTGCTCCCGGCGCGAACCCGCGAGACGGCCCGGCAAGTGGTGCGCAAGGTGGTGGAAGAGCTGGAGCGCAAGCTGCACAATCCGCTCACGCAGGCCGTGCGCGGCGCGCTGCAGCGGTCCACGCGCTCGCGCAAGCCGAAGGTTTCGGAGATCGACTGGCACCGCACCATCCGCAAGAACCTGTCGCGCTATCAGCCCGAGAAGAAGACGCTCATCGCCGAGCAGCTGGTCGGCTTCGGCCGGCGCCAGGGGTCGCTGCGGGACGTGATCCTCTGCGTCGACCAGAGCGGCTCCATGGCTTCGTCGGTGGTCTACGCGGGCATCTTCGGCGCGGTGCTGGCTTCGCTGCGCGCGCTCTCGACGCGGATGATCGTCTTCGACACCGCGGTGGTCGACCTCACCAACGAGCTGCAGGATCCGGTCGAGCTGCTCTTCGGAACGCAGCTGGGCGGCGGCACCGACATCGAGCGCGCGCTGGCGTACTGCGAGCAGATCGTGGCGCGGCCCTCGCAGACGGTGCTGGTGCTGGTGACCGATCTCTACGAGGGCGGTGACGAGAAGAAGATGCTGCAGCGGCTGGCCCGGCTGGTGCGCTCTGGCGTGCAGGTGGTCTGCCTGCTCGCGCTCAGCGACAAGGGCGCGCCTTCTTATGATTCGGCAAATGCGGAGAAGCTGGCCGCGCTGGGCGTGCCGTCGTTTGCCTGCACGCCCGAGCTCTTCCCCGACCTGATGGCCGCCGCCCTGATGCGCCAGGACCTGTCGCGCTGGGCTGCCCGCAACGACATCACCACCGCCCGCGCGTTGAAGCCGTGAAACAAGCGGCCGCCTGCCTCGTACGGTCGCGGATGCGACTGATGCTGCTGGCAATGCTCCTGGCCCTTCCCGTTTCGGCCGAGACCTTGGAGACGCTGAGCGCGTTCGAGACCGTCAAGGTGGCGGACGGCGTCCATGCCTTCATCGCCAGGCAGACGGAGTCTCCGCTGGTCAGCGGCAACTCGCTGGTGGTCATCGGCGACGACGGCGTGCTGGTGGTGGACACGGGCCACTTCCCTTCCGGCACGCGGAAGATGATCGCGCAGATTCGCAAGCTGACGCCGCTGCCGGTGCGCTTCGTGGTGAACACGCATTGGCATGGCGATCACAACGCCGGCAACAGCGTCTATGCCGAGGCCTTTCCGCGGGCGGTGTTCATCTCCACCAAGGCGACGCGCGAAGCCTTCGAGACCGAGGCGCCCAAGTACGAACCGCAGACGCTGCAGCAGCAGTTGCCCGCGCTGCGCGAAGCCCTGCGCACCGGCAAGACGCGGAAAGGGACGGCGCTGAGCGAGAGCCAGCGAACGTATTACACCCGGGTGCTGGAGGAGACGGACTCGGCGCTGCCCGACATGCTGCAGTCGCGGCACCTCGCGCCGTCGCTCACCTTCGACAAGGAGCTGACGATCTTTCTCGGCAAGCGCGAGGTGCGCATTCTCTTCCTGGGCCGCGCCAACACCGCCGGCGACGCGGTGGTCTACCTGCCGGACGTGAAGGTGCTGGCGACGGGCGATCTCGTCGTCTACCCCGTGCCGTATGCGTTTGGCTCGTTCATGGGCGAGTGGGCAAAGACCATGGACGCGTTGCTGCAACTGGACGCGGCCGTCATCGTGCCGGGGCATGGGCCGCTGATGCACGACAAGGCCTATCCGCTGCTGGTGAAGCGCATCGTGGAGTCCCTCACCGTCCAGGCCGCGAGCTTGAAGACCGAGACCTTGGAGGCCGCGCGCAAGAAGCTCGACGTCAAAGCTCTGCGCGACGAGCTGACCAAGGGAGACCCGCAGCTGAACAAAGACTTCGATTCGTTCGTTCTCGAACCAGGGTTTGCGCGCGCCTATCGAGAGGCCAACGAAGGCCCTCTGCACGACGAAAATTAGTCGTAAGATGCGGCATGCACTCCGGGCCGATCAAGAAGCTCCTCTGCGCCAACCGCGGCGAGATCGCCATCCGCGTCTTCCGCGCCTGCAACGAGCTGGGCATCCGCACGGTCGCCATCTACAGCGACGAAGACCGCCTCCACGAGCACCGCCACAAGGCTGACGAGGCCTACGTGGTGGGCCGTGGCAAGCGCCCGGTGGACGCATACCTGGGCATCCAGGAGATCCTCGACGTAGCGGAAAAGGCGGGCGTCGACGCCATCCACCCAGGCTACGGCTTCCTCTCGGAGAACCCCGAATTTGCCCGGGCGTGTATCGCGCGCGGCATCCGCTTCGTCGGGCCGACGCCGGAAGTGGTCGCGCTGATGGGCGACAAGGTCCGCGCCAAGCAGTGCGCCATCGAGTCTGGTGTGCCCGTGGTTCCCGGAATCACGCTCGACGGCGAGCCGGCGGATGTTCTCGCGCGCGCGCAAAAGTTCTTCGGCTCGAATGCGCCGGTGCTGGTGAAAGCCGCGAACGGCGGCGGCGGGCGCGGCATGCGGGTCGTTCGCGAAGCGGCCAAGCTGGAAGAAGCCATCGGGCAGGCGCGGTCGGAGTCGAAGGCGGCCTTCGGCAGCGAGGCCGTGTTCTTGGAGAAATACCTGCCGCACGTGCGCCACATCGAGGTGCAGATCCTCGGCGACATGCACGGCAACGCGGTCCACCTGGGCGAGCGCGACTGCTCCATTCAGCGCCGCCACCAGAAGGTGATCGAGATCGCGCCCGCGCCCAACTTGAACCCGGCGGTGCGCGAGAAGATCTGCGCCGACGCGCTGAAGCTCGCCAAGACCTCGCACTACACCAACGCCGGCACGGTGGAGTTCCTAGTCGACGCCAGCCAGGACCCGGCCGGCACGGCGCACTACTTCATCGAGGTGAACGCGCGCTTGCAGGTGGAGCACACCGTCACCGAGCAGGTCACCGGCATCGATCTGGTGCAGGCCCAGCTGCGCGTCACCGAAGGCCACGCGCTTGGCTCCGCCGAAGTGGGCGTGCCCTCGCAAGAGTCGATCAAGGCGCGCGGCTTCGCGGTGCAGTGCCGCGTGACGACGGAAGACCCGGCAAATGGCTTCATGCCCGACAGCGGCACCATCCACACCTGGCGCATGGGCACGGGCTTCGGCATCCGCCTCGACGCCGGCAACGGCTATACCGGCGCGCACATCTCGCCCTTCTATGATTCGCTGCTGGTCAAAGTCATTGCCTATGCGGATACGTTTCCGCACGCGGTGATGAAGGCCCAGCGCGCCATGCGCGAGTTTCGCGTGCGCGGCGTGAAGACCAACATCGCCTTTCTGGAGAACGTGCTGCAGAACAAGACGTTCCTCTCCGGCACGGCCACCACCAGCCTGCTCGACGAGACGCCCGAGCTGTTCGAGTTCTCTCCCAAGCGCGACCGCGCGACGAAGCTCTTGAATTACCTGGCCGAGGTGGTGGTAAACGGCCACCCGACCATCAAGAAGTCCGATCGCCTCTCGCCCGCCCGCCTGGCTCCCGCGCGGCTGCCGGTGGTGCCGCCCGGGCCGCCGCCCAAGGGCACCGCGCAGATCCTGGCAGAGCGCGGACCGAAAGGTTTGGCCGATTGGGTTTTGTCGCAGAACCGGCCGCTGCTCACCGACACAACGATGCGCGACGCGCACCAGAGCTTGCTCGCGACGCGCATGCGCACCATCGACATCCTCGCCGTCGCCAACGCCACCGCGCACCTCGCACCAGAGCTCTTCTCTTTGGAATGCTGGGGCGGCGCCACGTTCGACACCGCCTATCGCTTCTTGAATGAAGACCCGTGGGATCGGCTGCG
>DATBAA010000242.1:0-5028 GCA_036271755.1 Myxococcales bacterium
CGCGCTTCGTAGACCTTGTCCGCCGGCACCGCCAGCGCCGCGCCGCCAGCCTCGAGCCGGTAAGGCAGCCCCGCGACCTTCAATGCCGCGGCCGCCTCGCCCGAGTCCTCCGCGGTCAGGTTGGTGAAGGCATATTGATACTGCCCGCCGGCGCCGCCCAGGCTGAGCGCGACCGCGACGATCATCAGCGCCACCACCACCGCGGCGGCGACGATGGTTCCCACCTTGCCGAGGCGCGCGGGCAGCGCTTTCAATTGGGCGAGGAGCTGTTCCATTTAAATTAAACGCTCATCCGCATGATCTCTTGGTACGCATCGACGACCTTGTTGCGGGCCTTGGTCGCGACGTGCATCGCGACCTCGGCCTTCTCCAGGGCCAGCGCGGTCTCGTGCAGGTTGCCGCCGCCGTTGGCGAGCTGGGTGGCCTGCGCGTCCGCTTGCAGCTGCAGCTTGTCGACCGCGCCGATGGCCTTCAGCATCTCTCCGCTGAAGTCCGCGTCGTCGGCCGCGCCGCCGTTCTTGAAGATCTCGCGCTGATCGGCCGGCGAGGGAACGACCGGAATGAAGGACCCTTCGACGGAGACGCTCATTTGGCGATGTCCAGCGCGCGCTGCGCCATGGTCTTCAAGGTCTCGATGGCGCTCGCGTTGGCGTCGTAGGCCTTCGAGGCGGAGATGAGGTTCACCGTCTCGTGGATGGGGTTCACGTCCGGCAAGGTGACGAAGCCGTCGCCGTCCGCGTCGGGGTGGCCGGGGCTGTACACCTTGCGGCCCGGGGCCTCGCTCTGCGCCATGCCCATGACCTGCACCTCGGTCGCGTTCATGTCGTTCTCGAACGGCCTCGCGGCGAGGATGGGATCGATGCGCTTGTACGGCTTGCCGTCCGGCCCGCGCGTCGCGTCGGCGTTGGCCAGGTTGGAGGCCGCGGCGTCCACTCGCGTGCGCTCGGCGGCGAGGCCCGACGCGCTGATGTTCATTGCGGAGAAGAAGTCCATGACGGCTCCTAGCTGTCCGCGACGGCGCGGAGGATCTCGAGCTTCTTGCCCACTGCCCGCGCGGATGCGCCGTACTGGATTGCGTTCTGCGCCAGCTGCACCAGCGCGTGGTCGGCGTCGACGCGGTTGCCGTCGAGGCCGGG
This sequence comes from Myxococcales bacterium, assembly GCA_036271755.1. Classification (GTDB taxonomy): domain Bacteria; phylum Myxococcota; class Myxococcia; order Myxococcales; family 40CM-4-68-19; genus 40CM-4-68-19. The sequence continues at coordinate 1,137 of DATBAA010000242.1, forward strand.
CGTGCCTTCCGTCTCGGTGATGAAGGCGTCGATGGGCGGAGGCCGCTGGCCTTCATTGGTGCCGGTCGCCGCGTCCATGGCTTCGCGGAAGTTGAGATCCTTCGGCGAGTACCCGGGCGTGTTGGCGTTGGCGACGTCGCCCGCGAGCAGGTTCTGCCGCTGCAGGCGAACATCCAGCGAGCGCTCCAGAGTGCTGACGGTCGAGTCGAAGAGCTTCATGCTCCGGGACTATTGCGAACCGCGTGCCGGAACCCCGTGGGCCTGGGAAGCAGCCGTACGCGCGGCTTCCAGCTCTTTGTCGAGCGCGGCGTGCTCAAAGCCCTTGGGCTTGGGCGACTCATCCATGACGGCGCGCCAGCGCGGCGACGCAAAGGTGGCGGCCGGAAGCTTGGTCTGCGCGAACTCCGTCACGGCTGCGGCGTGCGCTTCGTCCTGAGCGGCCCTGTAGAGCTCGGCGGTGCGCAGCAGATGATCCGGCAGGTCCGCGGCGCCGACTTGAGCGGTGATGGCCGCGAGCAGCGTCGCGCCGGTGCGCGGCGCGCCCAAAAGCGCGCTGGTGTCGGCTTCGGCCCGCGTCAGCGAGACCGCGTGAGGCCCTTTGCTGGGTAGCGAGAGCGCCAAGGCGAGCGCGTCGGCGGTGGGCGCCTGCGGCAGCTCGCGCAGCACGACGACGAGAATGTGACGGCAGAGCGCGTTGGACGCGCAGCCGGCCTGGCCCAGCTTCATCAAAGGCTCGACGGCCTCGAACGGGTGCCCGGTGAAAGCCCGCACGCGCGCTTCGCGCAGCAGCAGATCTTGCAGAAGGCTTCCCGAGAAGCCGCTGCGATCGAAGACCACCGGCCGCCGCAAGCACTCCTCGCCGGTCAGCTCGCAGAGGCGCTCGGTGGCGAGCCGCCCGCACGGTCCGGTGCGGCCCACATCGCGCAGCGCCGCCAAGGCAATCGAGACGTCTCCGCCGGCCAGCGCCGCATCGGCCGCTCGCAGGGGCGGGGCGGAAGGCCCGCAAGCCTTGTCCAACTCCGCGGCCAAGGGCGTGGGCGGCGGTCCATCTTCGCCGCGAACGGGCAGCCCCCGCAGCTTGAAGATCTGCAGGCTGCCTTCGTTGGCGTGCGCCGCGAGCAGGCTGGTGGCGCAGCGAAAGACGACGCCGTCCACGCCATCGCGCTCGGCGGTGGGACAGATCTCACTCTTCGCTTTCAGCAGCTGCGTAATGCCGCCCTTGCAGCGCACCGAAATGGTCCGCTCCAGCGGATGCACGGCCACCTCGGGCCGGCAGGAGAGATTCGCGATCCTCTCGACCACCCCGGCCAGCGGCAGCTCGGGCGCCACCTGCGCCACCAACACCGCAACGACAATCCCCATCATGCGCTGTGAGCCTTGCACCCTCCATGCCGCAACGATCCGAAGAGAAAGCTCTAGACGGTGGCGAAGGATTCTTCCGAGGAGTGGTCGCGCTTGCTGCGGCGGCGGAGCTTTTCGGCCAGCGTGGTGCGCTGCATGCCCAGCATCTTGGCGGCCAGCGCCTTGTTGCCCTTCGATTCGGCCAGGGCCTGGGCAATGTAGTTCTCTTCCAGCTCGCGCAGCATGGTCGGCAGATCGATGGGCAGCATCGGCGTCGCGGGAATGGCGGGCGCGGCAACCGCCGGCGCGGCGGCGGACGGGGCGGCTTCGACAGGCGCGGCTTCGACGGGCGCCGCGGTCATGACGGGCTCGGGCACGGCGCGCAGCTCGCGCGGCTTCACGGGCAGCTGCTGCAGATCTTCGTGAGACTGATCAGGAGACAGCTCTTCGGCCACCACCTCGAACGCCACCTCGATGCCGCGGACGTTGACCGGCAAGTCGGTGACCTCGAGCCGCTCGCCGGAGGCGCAGACCGACAAACGCTCGGCCAGGTTCTCCATCTCGCGGACGTTGCCCGGCCACGCGTAGGCCTGCAGCAGCTCGAGCGTCTCGGGCGACACCTGGCGGGTCTCGCCCTTCAGCCGCCAGAAGTGCGCGAAGAGAATCTGGATGTCCGAGGCGCGCTCGCGCAGCGACGGCAGGTGGATGGGGCAGACGAAGAGGCGGAAGTACAAGTCCTGGCGGAAGCGGCCCGCGGCGACTTCGGCTTCGAGGTCGCGGTTGGTGGCGGCCACCAGGCGGAAGTCGGCGTTCAGCGGGCGGGTCGAGCCGACCGGCTCGTAGACGCGCTCTTGAATCATGCGCAAGAGCTTCGACTGCATGGACAGCGGCAGCTCGCCGATCTCGTCCAGGAAGAGCGTGCCGCCTTCGGCGAGAGCGACGCGGCCCTGGCGCGCGGTGTTGGCTCCGGTGAAGGCGCCGCGGACGTGGCCGAAGAGCTCGGACTCCAAGAGCGCCTCGGGAATGGCGGCGCAGTTGACGGCGACGAAGGGCTTGTCGGCGCGGGCGCTGTGCGCGTGCAGCTCGCGCGCGGCGATCTCCTTGCCCGAGCCGGTCTCGCCGGTGATGAGGCAGGTGGCGTCGCTCTTGGCGATGCGCACGAGCAGCTGCTCCACCTCCTGCATGGGCGAGTCGAACGCATAGATGAGCGGGCGGCCCGAAGGCTTGCTGCTGCGCTGCGTGTAGGCCTCGGAGTAAGCGTTCGACCGTTGGGCTTGGCTCGTCATGCCGGGTGCCTTGTGCAACGGCGGGGCCAACTGCCGCAAACGCGTCGCTCTCTCGGAGAACCGCGACACGAACGCGTCCGATCGTCACTATTTCGACGATCTCCGCGGCCCGCATTTTTGGCGAGAGTCAATGCACTGACAGGGGCACACCGGCACCTCACGAAGACTCACGAGCGCGCATTAAGCCCCTTGCCGTTCGTCCCGAAAGTCAGCCACGGGAGCCATCAACCAATGATCCGCGTGACCAAACTCGACGGCACACAGACGGTCGTCAACTGCGAGCAGATCCTGCTCGTGGAGAAGACGCCCGACACGCAGATCGTGCTTGTAGGTGGAATTCGCATCCTCGTGAAAGAGCCGTCCGACGAAGTGGTCGATCGCTGCATCGACTACAAGCGCCGCATCCTTCATTGGCCGCCCGTGATCATGAACACCGTGCAGCTCGACCAGCAACACTCCCAGCAACATTCCGACGACGAGATGGAGCAGTAAGACATGGACATCACCTCCATCGGCGGAGTGCTCTTCGCCATCGCTTGCATCCTCGGCGGCCAGGCATTGGAAGGCGGCCACGCCAGCTCGCTGATGCAGGCCACCGCGGCCATCATCGTCATCGGCGGCACCATCGGCGCAACCGCGGTCGCGTTTCCGATGCCCGACTTCATCGCCGGCATCAAGATCGCCAAGCAGGGCCTGACGCAGAAGAAGAACGACACCGGCAAGGTGATCGCCGACTTGATGGAGCTCGCGGCCCTGGCGCGGCGAGACGGCGTGCTGGCCCTCGAAGGCAAGCTCGCCGAAATCAAAGACCCCTTCATGAAGCGCGCGCTGCAGTTGGTGGTGGACGGCGTCGATGCTGCCGTGGCTCGCGACGCCTTGGAGACCGAGATCCACGTCGAGAACGCCGAGCACTCCGTCGCCGCAAAAGTGTGGGAGAGCGCTGGAGGTTTCGCACCTACCGTCGGAATCCTGGGCGCCGTGCTGGGCCTCATCCACGTGATGGAGAACCTCTCCGATCCTTCCAAGCTGGGCGGCGGTATCGCCACGGCGTTCGTCGCCACGGTGTACGGCGTCGGCTTGTCCAACCTGGTGCTGCTGCCGCTCGCGAATAAGTTGAAGCGCAAGCTCGGCGTCGAAAAAGAGCGCAAGACCATGATCGCCGAGGGCGTGCTCGCCATCCAGGAAGGCGTCAACCCGCGCGTCCTCGAGGAGAAGCTGCGCGCCTACGCCGGCGGTCACGCGCCTCCGGCTGCTGCTGCCGGCGG
>DATBAA010000243.1:0-6168 GCA_036271755.1 Myxococcales bacterium
TTCCGGCAGCTCGACCACGACCGATGCCTGCGTGCCCGCCGTCGTGGTCGTCGCCGGAGCCGTCGTGGTGGAAGAGGGCGCGGTGGTCGTCGAGGAGGGTTCGCCGGTGGTCGTCGACGAAAGCTCCGCGGTCGTCGTCGAAGAAGGCTCGCCCGTGGTCGTCGTCGCAGGCGCGGCCGTCGTCGTGGACGGCGACGTGGCCGTGGTCGTCTCCGCGGGCTCTTCTTCCGGCGCGGCGGTGGTGGTCGTCCCCGGAGCTTCCGCCGTCGTCGTAGTGGCAGGCGCTTCGGTCGTGCTCGCGGCCGGCGCCGTCGTCGTCGCCTCGGGCTCATCTTCACCCGGCGCTTCGGTCGTGGTCGCTTCGACTGCCCCTTCGACGATGAGGATGACGCTGTGACCCGCCGTCAGCCGCACTCCGGCCTGCAGGTCAGCTTGCGTGACGAACTTTTTCTCCTCCTCGTCGCCGGTGGCCATCGAGTGCAGACTACATCGGCGGCTTTTGCCCGTTGAGCCCGACGTTGACGCGCGCCGCGGTGAGCGTGCCGTCCGGCTGCTTCTGGGCGACGACGAAGATGTGCGCGCCGGGCTTCAGCTCCGCCTTGTCGGCCGGTCCGTAGGAGACGACGGTGGTCTTGCCGGTGATGGCAATCTTCTTCTCGCCGCCCTTGTACTGCACCGTCATCACCGAGCCGTCGCCACCCTTGACGATCTCGGCGACGTTGCCGTTGCTCATCTTGCTGGCGGGGCGCAGGTCCCAGTCGTAGTGGCCTTCGCCGGTGCCGCGCATCTCCTCGGGGAAGATGTGCACCTCTTCGGCCACCAGGTTGCCGTCCTTCTCGCCGACGGTGGTGCTGCCGATGAACTTGCCCTTGGTGACGTCGGCGATGGAGGCCTTGGTGATGCCGACGATCTTGAAGTTGTCCGCCAGCTTGACGACCTTCGTCTCGCCCTCGCGGGTCTTGACCGTCAGGGTCTGGCCCTCGAGCTTTTCCAGCGTTCCGCGCAGGCGAACGGGCGGAGTCGCGGGCGCCTGGGCAAGCGCGGCGAAGGAGATGACTGCAGGCAGGAGCGCAGCGGCGAGGCGATTCATTCGAATCCTTTCGGGTCAGGAAAGGGACTCGTAGCACAGGCGGTCTAGATGGTCAGCGCGGCGCTGGCGGCGAGCAGGACCAAAGCCGCGGGCCAGAAGTTCTTTTGCCTCAGCACGACCGGAATGAACACGAGCGGCAACAAAGCCAGCAGCGACATGAAGAACCCCCGAGCCGAGGCCACAACGAGCGCCTCAAACCACTGACGGGCCCAACGCGGGGGTGGCGCGCGAATTTCTCAGGAGCGCCGCAAGAGCCGGGTCAGCGAGAGGTGCACCTGGCTCTGTACCAGCCCGGCAAGACTGACGAATTCGGCCGGCGAGAGCTGCAGCCTGGCCTGCAGCCGCGCGCCGGTTTCGGCCAGCACGTGCTCGCGGCAGGCGGCGAGGCGCCGCTTGATGGTGGACCTGTCGACGCGGAAGAGCGCGGCAATCTGCGAGGTGCGCAGGCCGTCGACGAGCTGTAGCCGCAAGAGGTTTGCCTGCTCGTCGTCGAGCGTCGCGAAGGCCTCGCCCAGGGCGTCCTGCAGCTCCTTGCCGTAGCGGAGCTTCAGGTAGCGCATCTCCGGATTTTCGGGGCCGGTCAGCTGCTCGGCGGCGCGCTCGTCTGCCGAAGGAACGTTGGCCGCGCCTCCGCCGCGCCGCAGGTCGACCGCCGCCCGCACAGCGATGGTGCGCAGCCAGGTGGTGAGCGGCCAGCGCCCCGAATATTGCTCGATGCGCGGCGCGGCGTCCTCGCGGGCCAGCAGCAGCTTCTCGCGCACAGACTGGCGCACTTCGTCGGCGAAGGAGGGCGAGGAGTCGATGCGCTCCAGCGCCGCCCGCAGCCAGCCTCCCGCGAGCACGTCGCGCTCGAAGGCCAAGAGCGCCGCCGGCGAGCCCGTGGCGCAAGCGCAGGCCAGGTGCAGATCTCCGGCGTGGAGCGCGAGCAGATCCTTGGGAAGATCGGCCGCCGTCAGCGCCGGCGGCAGATGGCGCGCGGCCTGCGCCACCAGCGCCGCGCCGTCGACCTCCAGCGTGGGCCACGCCGCCGCGCCGCGCGCCACCAGATCGCCCAGCGCCCGCAGCACGTCCTCGCTCTGCGCCGCCGATCGCAAGGCTTCGGGAGCGGAGGCCGAGAACGCGGCGCGAAGGTTTTCCACCGCCAGAAGGTAGAGCACATTTTGATCCCTGATAAGATCGTTGAATGGACGCCTGTCCTACCGAGGATGCGCTCAGCGACCTCGCCGCGGGAGCGCTCGCCGCGGAGAAGGCCGCCGAGCTGCACCGCCACGTGCGCGGCTGCGAGGCCTGCGGGCTCGCGCTCGCGGCCATGGCCGAGCCGTCTCCGTCCGATCCGGGAGACAAGCTGCGGGCGGGCGATCGCGTGGGCCGCTTCCAGCTGGTGGACCTGCTGGGCGTGGGCGGCATGGGTTCGGTCTGGTCCGCGCTCGACACCGAGCTGGGCCGCAGCGTCGCGCTCAAGACCCTGCGGACGGAGAAGAGCACCGGCAACGACTTCAAGCGGCTCTTGCGCGAAGCGCAGGCCATGGCCGCGCTCTCGCACCCCAACGTGGTGACGGTGCACGAGGTGGTGGCCGAGAAGGACCGGCTCTTCCTGGCCATGGAGCTCGCCTCGGGCGGCACGCTGCGCGACTGGCTCGACGTGATGCCGCACCCGCTCGACGAGGTCCTGGACATCTTCACCGAAGCGGGAAAGGGCCTCGCGGTGGCGCATGCCGCGGGCCTCGTCCACCGCGACTTCAAGCCCGAGAACGTGCTGGTCGACGGCGCCGGACCCAATCGGCGCGTGCGGGTGACCGACTTCGGCCTCGCGCGCGCGAGCGGCATCGCCAGCCCGGCGGCCAGCTCGCCCGACGACATCAACTTGAAGCTGACGCAGACCGGCGCGCTGATGGGGACGCCCGCGTACATGGCGCCGGAGCAGATGCGCGGCGAGGCCATCGACGCGCGCGCCGACATCTTCGGCTTCTGCATCGCGCTCTACGAGGCCGTCTATCGCGAGCGGCCGTTCAAGGCCTCGCGCTTCGCCGACCTGCAGGATCTGATCGAGAAGGACCAGGTCTCGCCGGCGCCCAAGGGCAGCACCGTGCCGGGGTGGCTGCGGCAGATCATCCTCAAAGGCTTGCGCGCGAAGTCTTCCGAGCGCTGGCCTTCGATGGACGCGCTCCTGGCCGCGGTCTCCTTCGGCCGGCAGCGGACGCAGCGGCGGAAGCGTCTGCTCTGGATCGCCACCGCCGGCCTCGTCTTGATCGCCGCGCTCTCGGTGGTGGCCGCGCAGCGCATCAGCGCGCGCTCGCGGCTCTGCACGGGCTCCTTGGAGAAGCTCGCCGGCGTCTGGGACGACGCTCGCGCGCGGCAGGTGCAAGCGGCCTTCACCGCCACCAATGCCTCGTTTGCCGCCGACGCCTGGACGGGCGTCGAGAGCGCGCTGTCCAGTTGGCGCGACGGCTGGGTGGCCATGCGCACCGACGCCTGCGAGGCCACGCGGCTGCGCGGAGAGCAGTCGGAAGAGCTGCTCGACCTGCGCATGCAGTGCCTGGATCAGCGCCGCTCCGAGACGCGCGAGCTCGTCGATCTCTACTCCACGGCCGACACGAAGCTGGTGACTCGCGCCGTGCAAGCCGCGGGCGCGCTCACGCCGTTGTCCGTCTGCGCCGACCAGCGGCTCTTGCGCGTGCAGGTCCACGAGCCGTCCGACCCGGCGGCGCGGGCGCGCATCCAAGCGGTGCAGAAGTCGCTGGCGGCAGCCAAGGAGCTTCAAGACGCGGGCAAGTACCAGGCGGCCATCGCCGTGGCGGCGCCGGCGGTGGAGACGGCCAGGGAGCTTGGCTACCGGCCGCTGCTCGCGGAGGCGCTCTCGCGGCTGGGCTACGCGCTCAGCTTCACCTCCGACAGCAAGCGCAGCGTGGAGGTGCTGCGCGAGGCCGCGCTGAACGCGGAGGCAACCGGGCGCGACGATCTGGCGGCGGGAGACTGGACGGCGCTCTTCCGCATCGTCGGCGACGACGAGCACAAGGCGGACGAAGCGCTGCGCTGGGCCGACCATGCCGAGGTGGCCATCGACCGGCTGGGCGGCGACGACGCCTTGGAAGAGATCCGGCAGATGCATCTGGGCTCGGTGCTCTCGGCCAACGGCCGCCACGACGAGGCCATCCAGCACTTCAGCTGGGCGCTGGCGCTGGCGGAGAAGAAGTTCGGCCCCGGCTCGCCGAAGACGGGCAACGCCATCGAAGCGCTGGCCACCGGCCTGACCCGCGCGCACCGCAACGAAGAGGCGCTGGCCGCCTACCAGCGCGCGCTGCCGCTCTCGGAGAAGGCGTTTGGTCCGCACCACCCCAGCGTCGCGCGCCTGCTGGGCAACATGAGCGCGCCGCTGATGGATCTCAATCGGCCCGAAGAGGCTTCGGTCTCGCTGCGGCGCGCGCTCGCCATCATCGAGGAGACCGACAAGGAGAGCTATCTGTACGGCGCCACGGCCAACAACCTGGGCGACTGCCTGCGGCTCCTGAAGAAGCCGGTCGAATCCGAGGTGGAGTACCGCAAGTCGCTGGCCTTTCACCTGCGCCACGATCCGGAATCGTACGAGACGGGAGACTCGCTGGCGGGCATCGGCGGCTCGCTGGCAGATCAGCACAAGCCGCTCGAGGGAATTCCCTATCTGGAGAAAGCGGTGAAGCTGGTGGAAGGCGTCAGCGGCGCCACCGACAGCCTGGCTTCGGCGCGCTTCGAGCTGGCCGAGGCGCTGTGGGATGCGCGCAAGGATCGCCCGCGCGCGCTCTCGCTCGCGCGCCAGGCGCAGGTTGGTTGGACGGCGAGCAAATCCGAATTGGACCTGCGGCGCGTGCAGGAGTGGCTCTCCAGCAGATAGGATCCGGCGATGATCTTCACCGACGCAGGCGCGGGAAATCCGGTGCTCTTCCTGCACGGGTTTCCCTGTACGCGCGGGCTCTGGGACGCGGTCATTCCATTGATGCCAGGCTTTCGCTGCATCGCGCCCGATCTGCTCGGCTATGGCGAGTCGCGGTTCGACGGCGAGGTTGGAATGGCCGCGCAGGTCGCGCCGCTGCTCTCCCTGCTGGACGGGCTGGGGCTCGCGCGGGTGGATCTCGTCGCGCACGACGTCGGCACCGCGGCGGCGCTGCTCCTGGCGTTGCAGGCTCCCGAGCGCATCCGCCGGCTGATCGTGATGGACGGCGTTCACGAGACCGAGTGGGCCATGGATGCCATCGAGAGCATCCGCTCCTGGGATCTGGCGAAGGCCGCTCGCCTGCAGCCGGTGCTTGCGCGCGGGATCCGTCCCATTCGCGGACTCTTGCAGACCTACGCGGGCGAGGAGGGCGGGCGCCGGTTGATTCACGCCGCGCGCTGCTTGAACCCGAACGAGACCGCCGGAGCCACGGCGAGACTGCGGGCGTCGGGGCTGCCCATTCGCGTCATCTGGGGCAGCGACGATTCCTACCTGCCGCTCGAGCGCGTGGGCCGGCCGCTTGCCAAAGAGCTCGAGACGGAGTTGGTGGTGGTCACGGGCGGCCACTTCCTGCCGCTCGACAATCCGGCGGGCGCGGCTCAGGCAATCTCGGAATTTCTTGGGGGCTGAATGCTGAACGAGCATATCTCGACCATCTTGCTGGTGACGGGCATCGTCACCGCGCTGCCGGTGCTACAGTTCATCGCGCCAAAGCTGGTCATCAAGCTGATGTACAAGGTGGAGATCGAGGGCCCGGCCGGCCTGCTCTTCGCGCGCCACTGGGGCCTGATGGCGGCCGTCTTCGGCGGGCTGCTCATCTACGCCAGCTCGCATCCGCAGGTGCGCGTGCCCATCGTCGCCGGGGCCATGATCGAGAAGGGCGGGCTGGTGGCGGCCATCGCGGCTGCCTGGACGAAACCGTACGCCGCGGGGATGCGGCTGGCGGCCATCTTCGACGCCGCCTGCACGGTCATCTTCGCCGCCTGGCTCTTTTCGTCGTAGGTTGCGGCACACACTCAACCGGGAAGGTTTCTGATGATCGGCGAGACCTGCAGGCTCTGCGGCGGCGACGGACGCATCGGCAACGCGCTCGGACGAAGCACCGCCACTT
>DATBAA010000244.1:0-10487 GCA_036271755.1 Myxococcales bacterium
CGGTGGTAATTTCGCCCGCCGATGGAGGGAGTGAAGATGAAACGGCTTCTCGTCACCTGCTTCTTGCTGGCCGGCTGCGCAATCCACGAACGGTTCGTGAAGTTGGATGACGAGCAAGGGTTCCAGGCCAATTCCAACGCCGACCCGCCGCAGGTCTTCGTCGACGAAGGCGAAATGGTCAAGAATCGAGCCCCGCCGTTTCGATACATCGGCGTGGTCGAGATCGAGGGCATGGAGACGGAGAAGCTGAGCGTCTTCTACGAACGCGTCGCCAAGGCCGGTGCCGGCGTCGGCTGCGAGGCCATGCTGCAGCGAGACGCCTTCCAGGGGGTCGTGGGCATCCAAGGCGGGTACTCGCGGGCTCTTGGCGCGCAGCTGCACCGCAACAACATGGCCATCTGGCAATTCCTCTGCGGCATTCGCGGCGCTTCGGAGGCGGAGTCCGCGGTCACCTTGAAGAAGGCCGTCGCGCTGGCGGTGCGGATGCGCGCGGACGCGTTCGGCTACGAGCCCTGCGCGGCCTACACACCGACCGGCTCGCACGTGCACAAAACGCGCGTCTGCGCGGACGATCCCAACGGCCGCAGCCGTCCGGACGGCGCCAGCCTCCGTTAGAGCTCGCCCGCGGTCCTGGAAGTGGCAAGAAACGCGCGGCGGCCAGGTTCCAGTTTCTCCGAGCCTCCGCGCGGTGGTAGCGTGGCCGCCGATGGAGGGAGCGAAGATGAAACGGTTTCTCGTCGCCTGCGTGCTGCTCAGCGGCTGCGCCTTGCAAGAGCGCTTCGTCAAGATCGATCAAGATTTCCAGGCCAATTCGCGAGCCGACCCGCCGCAGGTCTACGTCGATGAAGCGGAGATGCTGAGCAAGCAGGCGCCGCCGTACCGTTTCGTCGGCGTGGTGGAGGTCGAAGGCAAGGAGACCGAGAAGCTGTCGGTCTTTTATGAGCGCGTCGCCAAAGCCGGCGCAGGCGTGGGCTGCGAAGCCATGGTCCAGCGCGATGCGTTCCAGGGCGTCATCGTCGTCCAACGGCACGACATGATGGGCCGGGACATGAAGCGCAACAACATGGCCATCTGGCAGTTCCTCTGCGGCGTCGGCGGCGCCACCGAAGCGGAGGCCACGGCCACCATGAAGCGGGCCGTCGCCATGGCCGTGCGTATGCGCTCCGACGAGATGGGCAATCAGGAGGTCTGCATGGCCTACACACCGACAGGCTCGCGCGTGCGGAAGAACCGCGTCTGCGCCGACGATCCGAACGGCCGCACCCGGCCCGACGCCGCCAACAGCGACCGCTAGGACAGCGGCGGTTCGTCCTCGACCCAGCAAACCGATTGCTTCAGCGGCGTGCCCGAGATCAGGTTGTAGAGCTTGCGGTCCGCAGTGACCAACAAGGCATCCTCGGCGATGGATAGCGCAACATAAAGTGCATCGTAGACGCTGCAACGTAGCGCCAGGGCGAGATCGAGAGCGGCCTCGGATAGTTCTCGGGCTGAAATGGTCAACAGAGGGACCTTGGCCAATGCGCGCCGCACCGATCGTGCCTCAGCCTCGCTCAGGCCCGCACGGATCGTTTTCTTCCAAACGATGTTGCTGACTTCGGCGAACAAGAGCTCTGGCGCCAAAAGCGGATGTCCCGACGAAAGCCAACGAGCTGCCTCGACTGCGTGAATCTCTGGAACGAACCACTTGATGGCCACGCTCGCATCGACGACGATCGACTTCACCGGTCGCGGTCCTCGCGCTGCAGTGTTCCACTATCCGAGTGTTTGCGTCCGCTCAGGCTCTTACGCAAACGCGCTGCCATGCGGACAGCCGCCTCCAGTCCTACACCCGACCCGTTCAGCAGCAACTCCTGAAGCTCTGCTTGCAATGAATGACCGCGCGAAGCCGCGCGTTGTTTGAGGCGAGCAAGAACTTTTTCGGGAACATCGCGTACCAGTATGTCGGCCACAGCGCCTCCGTCATTGATATCAACATGATATCAGATCGCCGCCGGCAAGCAAGGACATCATGCTTCATAGGGCTCGCGGAAGGCTGACGATGACTTCCTGCGAGTTTGATGAAAGACCCGCGAGCGCTTTCATGGCCGCCGTCTCGTTGGCCATGACGCACTATCTCAACAAACTTCAGCCGAGCTCGCCGCGGGCCAGGTGATGCTCCACCTCGAGCGTGGCCGCGCCTTCCGAAGCCACCGCGGCTTCATAATGCTTGCGCGCATTCTCGGGGTCTTTCAAAGCCGCCCAGAAGTGGGCCGAGGCAGACCTGCGCGCTTCCAGATCCGGATCGTTGTAACCGTCGTCGACGAAGGATTCGAAGGGCACGTGGCCCAGGAGAAAGCCCGCGACGGGTCCCGGCCAGATGCGCGCCACCTTTGGCTTCCAGCCTTTGCTCAAGAGCCTGGTTCCGCGCAGCACGTAGCGCTCGTCGTTCATTCGCGTGCCCGCGTAGATCAGGAGCGCCGGCGGCTTCAGGCGGCTCGCGGGGCTGTCATAGCCGGCGTCCAACGCGAGGATCCAATGCTCGACGCCCTTCTCACGCTCGCCGGCCAGCCACCGCGCCGCGCCGGCCAATTCCAGCAGCGTGCCGCTCTGGGCGAACTCCGGCGCCGTCTCGAAGGTCTGCGCCGCCTGCTCCCAGCGCTTCAGCTCCAAGAGCGCCAGCCCGCGCCAGAGAGGGTGATCGTCATGGGCCAGCTCCTCGAAGCGGCCCTCCTCGAGCAATTGGCGCGGGTCATCCATCGGATCGCAAGATGGTGACGGTAGGGCTCGCGCGCAGGCCGGGCGGGCTGCGCTGTCGGCCAGTGCACAGGCTTTCAGGCCTTACCCGGAGAGTGCAAAAAAGCAGCAAAGCGTATAAGCGCGCATGGCCATCTCGCGGCTGCGCGTCGTGCCCTGGCACAAGCTGCGCGCCGATCTGGCGTTGCCGGCCATCGGGCGCGTGCTCGAAGGAAGCGCTGCCGAGCGGGTCATCGACCGCACGCTGCGCACCAATCGCGGGCTGTCGCGCGACGAGCGGACCGCGCTGGTGGAGGCCATCTTCGGCGTGGCGCTCTGGCGGCGCAGGCTGCAATGGCACGCGCAGTCGACCGAGCCGGCAAAGCTGCTCTCTTCGCTGCTCGAGGATCTCGCCGGCTTTGGTGGCGCAAAGGCGGGCCCGCAGCCAACGCGGCTCGCCGACCGCTGGTCGCTGCCAGACTGGCTTGAAGCGCACTTGCAGGCGGAGTTGGGAGATGAAGCAGAAGCCTTCTGCGCGGCCATCTCCGAGCCCGGACCCATCTGCTTACGCGCCAACCGCTTGCTCTGCACCCGCGAAGAGCTGGCCGGGCGGCTGCGGCTGGAAGGCATCGAGACGCTGCCCACCAGCAAAGCTCCAGACGGTCTCGTGATTCAACACCGGGGCGCCAACATCTACGGGTCGCGCGCCTGGTGGGAAGGCTGGTTCGAGCCGCAGGACGAAGGCAGCCAGCTCGTGGGTCTGCTCGCGAAAGACACCACCACCCTGGATCTCTGCGCCGGTGCCGGTGGCAAGTCGCTCTTGCTCGCGGCGACAGGAAGCAAGGTCCTTGCCTACGACATCGACCGCGACCGCCTCGCGCGCCTGCGCGTCCGCGCCAAACGCGCCCACGCCGAAGTCGAAATCCTCGATGAGCCGAGACACGCCGAAACAATCCTGATCGATGCTCCCTGCTCCGAGCTTGGCACGCTGCGTCGCGGTCCGGACATGCGCTGGCGCATCGACCCCAACTCACTGGAGAAACTGCCCGAGATACAGACCAACTTACTCGCGACGGCGGCCAGGGCGGCCCGCAAGCGCATCGTGTACGTCACCTGCACTCTCAACCGCGCCGAGAACGAGAAAGTCGCGGAGCGCTTCGATTCGGAGCATTCTGAGTTTCATAGGACTGGAACATTGAAGCTGTTCCCGCACCGCGACGGCACCGACGGGTTCTTCGCGGCGACCTGGGAGAGGCGATGAGCGACGACAAGCCCTTCAACAACCCGTTCGTCGGGCTCCTCGGCCGGATGAAGGATCTGCCGCACGCCCCCGAGGAGAAGCCCAAGGAGCGCGAGCCCGCGACCGGCCCCGCCAAGGCCGTGGTGCGAATGGAGCGCAAGGGCCGCGGCGGTAAAGAGATCACCGCCATCGAACAGTTGGGGCTCAAATCAAAAGACTTGGAGACGTGGCTGAAGGAGCTGAAGAACGCGCTGGGCTGCGGCGGCGCCATCGAAGAAGAGGCCATCGTCCTGCAGGGCGATCAGCGCAAGCGCTTGCCCGCGCTCCTGGCCGCGCGCGGGGTCCGCAAGGTCATCGTTTCCGGGTGACTTTGGCCTGCTCGGCGGCGCGCCACTCTTGCAAGTCGCGCCGGCCGATCTTGCCCTCTTCCGCCAGCCGCTTCGTCCATTCCGCTTTGTAAGGCCGCAGCGCTTCCAGGAGGCTGCGCGCGATCACCAGGTTGCGAAACCACTTTGCGTTCGCCGGAATGACGATCCACGGCGCATGCTTCGTGGAGCATTTGCCAATCACGTCTTCATAAGCTTCCGTGTATCCGTCCCAATACTCGCGATCCTTCCAGTCCTCGACGTTCAGCTTCCAGGCGTCGGCCGGGTCCTTCTCGCGGGCGAGCAAGCGCTCCTTCTGCTCGTCTTTGGAGATGTGGAGAAAGTATTTGAGGACGATGGTGTTGGCCTTGGCCAGTGAGTTTTCGAATGAGTTGATCATGTCGAAGCGCTCGCGCCACACCGAGGGCTTGCAGAGCTCGCGCACGCGGACGACCAGCACGTCTTCATAGTGAGATCGGTTGAAGATGGCGATCTCTCCAGCCCGCGGCGCCTTGCGATGGACGCGCCAGAGAAAGTCGTGCTGCCGCTCCTCTTCCGTCGGCACGCCGAAGCTCGTGACCCGCACCCCGCGCGGGTTCAAGGCGCCGACGACGTGCTTGACCGACCCGTCCTTGCCTGCCGCGTCGCGGCCCTGCAGCACCATCAGCACCGAGTGCGTCTTGGCGCCCCACATCAGATCTTGAAGCTGGAAGAGCTCGTCGTTGATCTCCGCGAACTTCTCGTGCGCGTCCTTCTTTTTCCAGTCGTCCGGCGGGCCGTGCGGAATGTCCGAAAGCTTTACTTTTTTCGACGGCGAGTCGAAGCGGTGGAAGTGCATGTGTGCGCCCTAGCCTGCTGGCTTGCGCAGGTCAAGGTGCGTGAATTTCCCCGCTTTGGCTTCATCTGTTAGGTTCTGCTCTTCTTCTTCGCTTTGGAGGCTATCGAATGGCGGATCCGTCCAGCGTCCTGGTCGTGCAGGCAGGAGATGCCGAAAGGCTGCTCCAGCGCGCGCTCTTCACCGACGCGGGGATGTCCGTCACCGAGGTAGGCACCGGCGCTCAAGCCTTGGAGTATCTGGCGCTGCACCGTCCGGACATCGTCGTGCTCGACCGCGGGCTGCCCGACATGGACGGCCTCGACCTCTTGCCGCGCCTCAAGTCTTCCGAGCTGGACTTCACGCCCGTGCTGGTCGCCAGCGACCGCAGCGAGACCTCCGAGCGCGTGCGCGGCCTGCAGCTCGGCGCGGACGACTACCTGGCTCTTCCTTGCGACCCGGCCGAGCTTCTGGCGCGCGCCAAGGCGCTGCTGCGCAACAAGCAGGTGCACGACAAGATCCGCAAGCTCCAGGTCTCGCTCGAGCAGATGGTGGTGAGCGACCCGCTGACCGGCCTGCACAACCGCCGCTACCTGATGGACCGGCTCGCGCAAGAGATGCAGCGCTGCGACCGCCACGGAGAGCCGCTGGCCTTCGCCATGATCGACCTGGACGGCTTCAAGCCCATCAACGACCAGTTCGGGCACGTGGTGGGCGACAAGGTCCTGCGCGCCGTCGGGGCCGCCATCGCGCGCTGCGTGCGCGTCTCCGACATTGCCGCGCGGTATGGCGGAGACGAGTTCGTGGTCATTCTTCCGCAGACTCCCGCCGAGGGTTCGATGCGCGTCTGCGAGCGCATCCTGCGCACCATCTCCGAGCTGCAAGTGCAGGACGATCACGGCATCACCTGCAACGTCACGGCTTCGCTGGGGCTCGCGTACTACCCGGCCGAGGACATCGAGACGCCGGAGGATCTGGTCCATTCGGCCGACAGCGCGCTCTACGGCGCCAAGCGGTCGGGCAAGAACCGCTTCATCACCGTGCGGCCGGCGCTGCCGCTGGCGACGGCCTGACGTTCCTGTCGAGAAAGCCGAAGATGTCGCGCCACGCCTGAGCGCGCATGGCTTCGTCGCGCGCCTCCACGTGCAGGAACGGCCGCGAGAAGAAGCCCGGCACCGGATGGCTGCCGTCGGTCAAGAATGAATGGCCGACCTTCGGATAGGTATGCACTTCGGGCGTGACTCCGACTTGCGCGAGACGGCTCTGGAGCTTGCCGCCCAGCTTGCCGAAGAGCTTGTCGCGCTCGCCATAGCAGCCAATGACCGGGCCCATTCCGCGCATCACTTCTGCTTTTGGAATCGCGCCATAGTTGGTTGATACGGCCGCGAAGCCCGCGCCGGCCGCCAGCGCGAAGCCGCCGCCGAAGCAGAAACCAATCAAACCAATGCTGCTCTCTTCGATACCAGCATTTTCGGCCAGCCATTTGCGCGTGGCTCTTACCGAATCGATGGCCGGGCCGCGGCCGGTGGCGGCTTCGCGAAAGGCCCTGATGACGCAGGTGAAGCCTTTGTCGAAGAGATTGGGCGCGGCCGCCGCCCAGCCTGTGTCCGCGAAGCGTTGGACGACGCGCTCGATCTCGGGCTGGTGCCCGAAGATCTCGTGCAGCACGACCATGCCTCGCGTGGCGCCCTTGGGAAGAGCCGAATAGATCGGCGGCAGCATCAGCGGGCCTTGTCGACGATCTCGGTGATCTTGAGGTTCGGGTCCTTCTTGTCGGGCTTGGCGGCGGCTTTGCGGAAGTGCGTCGCGGCGGCGCGGGCCACTTCGAAACGCGTCTCGGCGGCCATGATCTCGATGCGGCCGACGTGACGCCGGTCGACCTCGCCCTTGCGGCAGATGATGGGCAAGAGCCAGCGCGGGTCGGCGTTGCGGCCGCGGCCGATGTTGATGCGGAACCAGACGCCGCCGGGCTTCTCGCGGCCGTGCTTCGGGGCGTCGAAGTCCTCGCCGGCCGACTGCGGCTTCTCGAACGCGGTGCGCGACTTGTCGAACTTTTCGTAAGGCTTTTTCTCGAAGGGCTTCTTCTCGAACGACGCGGCCGGCTCTTTCTTCTTCGCCAGCAGCACGGTCAGCGGGAGATCCTCGGGCGCGGGCAGCGATTCGCGCTTGAGCTTCACCAGCGCCGCCACCAGCTCGGTGGCATCGCGCTCCTTGAGCAGCAGCCGCGCCAGCGTGAGATCGTCGTCGGCCGGGCTCAGCGCCAGCTTCTCGATCTCGCGCACCAGGCGGTCGCGATCGTGGACGCGAATGACGTCCGCGTCCGGCGGCGGCGTGAACGAGACCTTCGCGCCCGCGCGCCGGAACATGCTCTCCACCGGCTTGCGCGCCGCCGGCGGCACCAGGATGACCGCCAGACCCTTGCGGCCCGCGCGGCCGGTGCGCCCGCTGCGATGCTGCAGGACCTCGGAGTTGACCGGCGGATCGGCCTGGATGACCAGCGACACGTCCGGCAAGTCGAGTCCGCGGGCAGCGACGTCGGTGGCGACGAGAACGCGCGCGCGGCCGTCCCGCAAGGCATGCAGGGCGCGGGTGCGCTCGGCCTGCGACAGCTCGCCAGAGAGCGGCACCGCCGCGAACCCGCGCTCGAGCAGGTTCTGCGTGAGGTGCGTCACGCCATCTCTCGTGGCCACGAAGACGATGGCCGCCGGCGGGTCGTAGAAGCGCAGCAGATTCACCACCGCGTGCATGCGCTCGCGCGGCGCGACGACGTGCGCCTTCAGCTCGATGTCGGCGTGCGCTTGGGATGTGGGACTCAAGGCCAGCCGCTGCGGGTCCTTGGTGTACTTTTTTGCTAGCTGTTCGATCTCCGGCGGCAGCGTCGCCGAGAACATCAGCGTCCGCCGGCCGGCAGGCGCGCCAGAGAGGATGCGGGTCAGCTCATCGCGAAAGCCCAAATCCAGCATCTCGTCGGCTTCGTCGAGGACCAGCGCCTTGAGGCTGCCCAGGTTGAGCGACTTCCTGTCGAGATGGTCGCAGAGACGTCCGGGCGTGCCGACGACGATGTGCGCCCCGCCCTTCAGCGCGCGCAGCTCCTGGCCGACGTCCGCGCCTCCGACGCAGGTGGCGATCTTGCCGCCGGTGTAGAGCCAGGCCAGCTCGCGCGCGACCTGGTGGGCGAGCTCGCGGGTGGGCGCGACCACGAGGGCCAGCGGCGCTCCGGGCTTCTGCAGCGGCAAGAGCTGGTGCGCGAGCGCGAGGCCGAAAGCGACGGTCTTTCCCGAGCCGGTGCGGGCGCTGACCAGCAGGTCGCGATCCGGCGACTTGAGGACGGCTTCCTGCACCGGAGTCGGACTTTCGTACCCGCGCGCGGCGATGGCGGCGGCCAATGGTTCGGGCGCGCCGAGCGCGGTAAAGGCGTTGGACATGGCCTCTTGTGTCCGGCCGGGAGCGGCGCGTCAATATCTACGGTTCTACTTTTTAAAGATTTAGCCGGCGGCCCGCGGCTCGTGTCCAGCGTCTGGAGGCGCCCTGGCGCGGTTTTCGCACTCTGAGAAACCATGAAGATCCTCGACCTGAGCGACATTCATTTTTGTAATGAAAACGAGATCGACAACGCCATCTATGCCGTGCTCTGCGCGGCCTTCTCAGCGGATGACGAGTCGGACTTGAGGCTGGCGGTGCGGGTCCGGCTGAACGAGGCGCCGGTGCCGCAGCAGATCGTCGATGCGGTGTGCGAAGAGCTGCGCGAGCGCGGCTGCCTGCGCTACGAGGCGCAGCGCCGGCTGCACGCCACGCACGTCCTGGCGGCGTTTCTCGACCTGCCCGCGGCGGAGCGCGCCGACGTCTCCTTGATGGCAGTCGCTTGACCGCCCGGCCGCTCGTGCACAGCTTGGGGCATGCGTTGGGGATGGGCGGCGGTGGCGGCAGTTTTGTGTGCTTGCGGCGGGTCCGGCAGCACCGGCGCGGGCGCGGTTGTGGGGCCCGACGCGGGCCTGCCTGACGCAGGCTCGACAGATGCGGGCGTGGGCGACGGCGGCGTCGCGGACGACTGCACCGGCATCGTCCCCGCGGTGCCCGCCTCCGCGCTGGCCTTCGAGG
This sequence comes from Myxococcales bacterium, assembly GCA_036271755.1. Classification (GTDB taxonomy): domain Bacteria; phylum Myxococcota; class Myxococcia; order Myxococcales; family 40CM-4-68-19; genus 40CM-4-68-19. Next base: position 9,230 of record DATBAA010000244.1, read on the forward strand.
TGGGCGAAAACACCGGCGAGATCTGCTCGCTCTCGGTGACCGACGGCACCGGCGTCATCTTGGCCGAGAGCCACTCGGGAACCTCGCTCACCAGCCTGTCCGCGGTGAATTGGCACGAGTTCGACACCCGCGGAATCGGCGGCGGCTTCTTCAGCGGCGGATTCTCGCTCGCTCCGCAGGCCTCGGGCTTTCTCGGCACCGAATCGAGCGCCGGCGCGGTCAACGTCGAAGCCTGGAGCGGCCAGGGGAAGATCCAAAACCTCGTCCCGTTTAGCTCCAGCACGGCCCCGGTCGGCGTCGCTCCTGGCTTTCCCGATGGCGTGGTGATGGTCCAGAACAGCGGCAGCACCCTCTTGGTGAGCTCGTTCGATGACTTGGCAAATGCGGTCAAGACGGCCTCGGGCGCGGCTCCGGCCGGCGCGACGGTGCTCGCCGCGGCGCAGGACCAGACGGGCCCCGTGCTCGCGGTGCTCTCCAACGGCCAGGGCATCTGGACGGATCTCGCGGCCGGCACCAGCGGCGCGCCCTTCTCGCTCGGCAGCGGCACCACGGCGGCCGCGCGGGCGCTCATCGGCGGCGGAGTCGCGGTGCGGCTGGACGGGCATTGGACCGCCATCGTCAATCCGTCGAACAGCATCCTGCTGCCCCCGCGGGCCTGGATGGTGGACGGCAGCGACTTCACGATTGCCCGCGGCGGAAAGGCTTACGCGGTCACCACCGGCAGCAACGTCATCGCGCTGGCGGTCGGCCAGACGACGTGCGGGACCGTGACCCTGCCGGGCGTCACCAGCGTCTCGGCCGGCATCGAAGGAACAGTCGTCGGCTCGTCAGGCACCAACGGCTGCAGCAAAGTCTTCTGGCCCAAGCTCCTGCAGTAGCTCACGCCTGAGGCAAGGCTTTCGTTGCGACCGGCTTCACGAAACCCGCCGGCCACCGGGTCGTCCAGTAAGTCCTCCAACACATCTCACACGATTTCTAACCGACCGTTTTGAGACCGGGAGTGTCAAAATCGGGCGGTGGCCGGCTTTGGCCCGCCCAAAACGAGACCCCAGATCGGCTTTGCCCAATGATCCCGCTGGCGTCGGAATTGTTGGGCACCGTGCCGAATAATTGGGCAGCCGAGCGGTCATCGGTAAGGCTGCCAGACGCGCCGCGAGCGCAGGTTCAGTTCGTCCAGCTTCCGCAAGAGCGTCGTCTTCCCGATCCCAAGCTCGCACATGATGCGCAGCCGCCGCCCGTTGTGGCGAGCGAACGATGC
>DATBAA010000245.1:0-2682 GCA_036271755.1 Myxococcales bacterium
GCCGCGCCAGACCCGCATCGACGGCCGCACGGCGGGAAACGCGCTGGGCGTCTGGACCCCCGGGCAGTGGCCAGGCCGCATGGGCGAGGTTCGCGAGCAGCTGGACGCGGCCCTCGACCGGCAGGACTTCGCCGGGGCGCAAAAGCTGGTCGACACGGCGTATCAGCTCTCTCCGGGCGGCGCGTTTGGACCGTTCATGGCCGGCGTCCTGCAACTCGCGCATGGCACGAGCGAAGCCGCCGAGAAGGACTTCGTCGAGGCGCGGCTCGCGGCTCCGCGCTTTCCGGCTGCCGTCGCCGCGCTGGGCCGGGTCTGGTCGAAGCAGGGCGGCGCCGCCAACGCCGGCCAGAAGCTGATGCAGCTGGCCGAGTCCGAGCCGCGCCTCGCGTCCGCGCGCTACCTGGCCGCCCGCGCTTATGTGGAGGCCGGCGACCCGGTCAAAGCCGAGGCCGCGCTGCGCCGCGGGCTGACGCTGCAGCCCGACTCGCCCGTCCCCTACCGGCAGCTCACCGACTACTACTTCGGCCTCGACCGCGTTCCGGAGGCGCTGGAGCTGGTGCAGCAAGGCGCCGCGCGCTTTCCCAAGGACGTCGGCTTGCGGATGATGCTCGCCCAGATCTTCGTCAGCCTGGGCAAAGCGGACGACGCGATCAACGTCTACCAAGACCTCGCCAAGAGCCGGCCCGACCTGGACATCGTCCAATACCGGCTGGCGACGCTGCTGGCGCAGAAGCCGGACCGCGCGCCGTTCCTCGCGATCCTGCAGCGGCTGCACGCCGATCAGCCCGCGGATCCGCTGCAAGTGGACGCCCTGGGCTGGCTCTTCTTTCGCGGCGGCGACCTGCCCCGCTCGCGCCAGCTGCTCGAGGCCGCCGTGCAAGCCGTGCCCGACGAGCCGGGGCCGCGCTTCCACCTGGCCACCGTCTGCGCCAGGCAAGGCGACCTCCCTCGCGCCCGGCAAGAGCTGCAAACAGCCCTGGAGTCACCGCGGCCCTTTCCAGACCGTCTCGACGCCATGCGGCTTTTGCGCGAGAGCGGAGAAGAGCAGAAGAAGGCCTCCAAGTGAAGAAGCTCCTCATGGCCGCGGCGCTCGTCGTCCTCGCTGGAGCAGGCGCGGCACTCTTCCTGCGCAAGCCGAAGCCGCCGCCGTTCGACATGGTGGGAAAGCTCGCCTCGCTCGCCCAGGCAGAGGGCGTCTGGGACAACCAGTGGGACAAGTCCAAGGAGAAGATCGCCGAGCTGCTGGCCGGCCTCAAGACCGAGCAGGACCCCGTCAAGCGCTTCCAATTGCGCCGCGAGATCGCGCGCCACCACCTCTATGACGGCGCCAACGAAGAGGCCATCGAGGAGCTGCGCGCGCTGGTTACGGACTACCAGGCCACCATGCCGCGGCCCGTCTCCGAAGCGCTCCGCGCTGAAGTCGCGTTTGCCTGGTTCCGGCTGGGCGAGACCGAGAACTGCGCCATGCACCACACGGCCGAGTCCTGCCTGCTGCCGGTGGTGGGCAAGGGCGTGCACGAGATGCGGCGCGGCTCGACGGAGGCGGTGAAGATCTATCAAGAGCTGCTCGAGGACCCGAAGACAGATCCGGAGAACGCGCTCTCCTACAAGTGGCTGCTCAACCTGGGCTACATGACGCTGGGCGGGTATCCCAAGGACGTTCCCGCGCGCTTCTTGATTCCGCCCGACACGTTCAAGTCGGACTACGACATCGGCCACTTCGCCGAGGTGGCGCAGAGCCGCGGGCTGACCGACTTTGGCGCGGCCGGCGGGCTCATCGTCGAGGACTTCGACAACGACGGCCACCTGGACGTGCTCGTCTCGCACATGGGCACGAACGATCAGCTGCGCTACTTCCACAACGACGGCGACGGCAACTTCACCGAGCAGACGGAGAAGGCGGGCCTGAAGGGCATCGTCGGTGGCCTCAACATGTTCCAGGCCGACTACGACAACGACGGCTGCATCGACGTCTTCCTGCCGCGCGGCGCCTGGCTGCACGACCACGGCGTCTTCCCCGCCTCGCTCTTGCGCAACAACTGCGACGGCACCTTCAGCGACGTCACCGGCCAGGCCGGGCTGCTCGCCTACGGCCCCTCGCAGACCGCCGCCTGGGCAGACGTGGACGGCGACGGATTCCTGGATCTCTTCGTCGGCTACGAGATCGACCGCAAGAACGTCCAGTGGCCCGCGGACACCAACAACTTCCGGCTCTACTTGAACAATCGCGACGGCACCTTTCGCGAGGCCTCGGCCGATTCGGGCATCGCGCTCGACGGCATGGTGAAGGGCGCGGTCTTCGCGGACATCGACCACGACGGCCGCCCCGATTTGTACGTTTCGATCTTCGGCGGGCCCAACAAGCTCTATCGCAACCTCGGCAAGGGAAAGTTCGAGGACATCACCGCGCGCGCCGGGGTCGCCGAGCCGAAGATGAGCTTCACCTCCTGGTGGTTCGATTACGACAACGACGGCTGGCCGGACCTCTTCGTCAACGGCTACTCGGCGACTTTGCCTAACGTGGTGCGCGAGCTCACGGCCGGTGGAAAGCCGCCCGGCGAGCGGCCGCGCCTCTACCACAACAACAAGGACGGCACCTTCACCGACGTGACGCACGAAGCGCACCTGGACCAGCTCATCCTCGCCATGGGCGCGAACTTCGGCGATCTGGACAACGACGGC
>DATBAA010000246.1:0-4296 GCA_036271755.1 Myxococcales bacterium
TCACGTCGTAGCGGTTGTTCTCGACCGCCTGCATTGCCACCTCCAGCGAAGAGACGCGCCGGATGAGGATGCGGCCGAGCAGGATCCAGAAGGCGACGACGAGAAAGAGAGAGGCGCCCACCGCCACTTCCAGGAGCGCCCGCCGCTCGGCGGCCACCAGCCGCTCCGCTTCGCCCATCGAGGCCAGCAGCACCAGCCGCGCCTTGCCCCCGCGAGAGTCGTTGAAGGGCGAGACCACGCGCAGCACGCGGCCGCCGTCCGGATCGTCGATGACCTCGCCCTGCATGCGCGTGGCCGGGCCGCGCCAGCGCGAGAACTCGATGCCGCTGGGGGTGATGCGGGCGACGGTGAAGTCCGAGTCGATGCCCAGCGAGGCCTGCCGCGACAGCTCGGCGCGCAAAAGGCCGCGGTGCATGCGGACGGTGCCCGCGAGCTCTTCCGAGAGTTGATCGTCGTCGGTGCCGGCGTGCTTCAAGGCCAGGGTGGTGGCGCTCGCCAGCGAGGTGGTGCGCTTGCGGATCTCCTCCTCGACGGAGGATTGGCCGATGCGCAACCCAAGGACGCTGGCGGCCAACAGCGTGGCCGCGAGCACCGCGGTGAAGAGCAGGACGAGCTGGAGTCTCAGCGACATCCGGCCCGTTGTACATCTTCTAGACTGGCGGGAGCTTCTTCGCTTCCGCTTCGGGCTCGCTGTCCACTTCGTTCAGGCCGCGCTTGAAGCCGCGGATGGCCTGCCCGAGGCTGGCGCCGAGCTGAGGGAGCTTGGACGGCCCGAAGAAGAGCAACGCCAGCGCAAGAATGACCAGGATTTCGCCGAAACCGAGCCGCATTGAATGCCTCCGAGCGCTGTGACTAACCCCTTGCCTGCTTTATTTCCAAGAAAATCTTTGCCACAGGACGAAGGGCCGAACCCGAATTCTAACACGGTTCGCCGGAGGTTCCGCTACGGTTGCTGAATCATGGTCTTCTTGCTCGCGCTCCTGGCCGCCAATGCCCTGCCCTCGCAGGCACAGCTGGAGGCTGCCCTGGGCGAGGCCGTCGCCGCTTCCTGCCCCCGCAGCCGCGTGGTTCCGGACGCCGACCTGACCCGCGCCTGCCAGTCCTACGTCGCGGCTGCCGCGCAAGGCAGCGTTCCGGTCTCGGGCAGCGCGGTCTCCTACTTCGCCTCCCTCGAATCGTACGAACCCGCGCCCATCGCGGGCGTGGCCACCGTCAGCCCTCCGTCCAACGTCGATCGGGCCATCGCCCAGCTGCTGCCGCAGGTCTGCCGCTACAACCGCACCGGCATCGCGGCGTCCATCGATGCGGCCGGCCAGGCGGTCGCCTGCGTGCTGGTGGCGGACCATGCGACTGAATTGGAGAAGATCCCCGGCCGGGTGCGCGCGGGAGACCGGGTCACCGTCTCGGGCACGCTCGGCCCGGGCATGTCCAAGCCGCGCATCTTCGTCACCCGGCCCAACGGCGAGGTGGAGGAGATCGCGCTGGAGAGCGAGCGGCTCCTGGCGGTGATCCCGCTGCGCGAGAAGGGAGAGCACTCCATCGAGGTGCTGGCCGACACCCCAGCCGGGCCGCAAGTGGCCGCGCTCCGGCGCGTCTTCGCCGGGGTTGCACCGCCCGCCCAGCCGCCCAAGCTGGCCCAGGCCGGAACGGGGCTGCCGCGGGTCGAGGCGCTGATCAACCAGCTGCGCGCCGGCCGCGGTCTGCCGCAGCTGCAGCGCGACGCCGAGCTGGACGAGGTCGCCGCCGGCCACAGCAAGGAGATGGCCCGCACGCGGACCTTCGCGCACGTGCTGGCTTCGGACGGCTCGCTGGGCGACCGCCTCAAGGCCAAAGGCTGGGCCTATCGCAGCGCGGGCGAGAACATCGGGCTCTCGGAGGACGCCGTCAGCGCGCACGAGGCCATCGTCAGCTCGCCGGCGCACCTCTCGAACCTGCTCGATCCGCGCCATCGCCGGCTGGGCCTGGGCGCCGTCAAAGGGCCCACGGCAGACGGCGGCGAGGGTCTCTACCTGACCGAGGTGCTGGCCTCGCCCATCGTCGGCGCCAAAGACCCGGTGGCCGCGGTGGCCAAGGAGGTCCAGCGGCAGCGGCAGCACGCGGGTCTGGAGCCGCTGATCCGCGACCCCATGCTCGACTATGTCGCCGGCCACGAGGTGCGCGCCTCGGCCATGGCCGACGACCCGCATCCGCGCCCGGGCGCCACCTCGCGGGCGCTGGCGGAGCAGAAGACGCTGGAGTCGGCCGTGGTCGAGCTCTACGTCGCCTCGTCGCCCGACGAGATCACCAGCTCAAAAAACCTCGCCGAGCCGCAATGGACGCGGCTCGGCGTGGGTGCCATCTACGCCAGCTCGAAGCAGTTCGGCCCCGGCCGGCTCTGGGTGGTGCTGATCTACGGACGTTAAGCCGACTTACGCTGCGTCGCGAACGCCTCGATGGAGTTCTCGGGCGATACGTGCGTGATGGAGTAGTTCGGGCACCGCACGCAGGTAAAGCTGTTCCATCCGCGCTTGACCGCCTCGTTCAGGCAGTCGTCATAGGAAGTACAGAAGAGATTGCGATGAGCCTCGACCGACATCTTCTTGTTGCCCTCAAGATTGATCGGGGTCGTCATCTCAGTTGGGAACGGCTTCGCCAGCAGTGACATTCGGGGCCGACCTCCTGAAGAAGGCGCGGGCATATAACAGAAGCCCCTGGCCGACGCTAGCCTAGGGGGCTGATTCGGGCGTTTTTCGTACATGCTTGTAGGGCGAGCGAGGGAGCAGGTTCTGACGTGAAATCAATGGCTTCGATGGCTCTGGCCCTGCTGGCCGCAGGCCTCCCACCCGCCGCCGCGGGCTCCGTTGTGGACTCAACGGAACGGGCCGGCGACCTGCTTGCGGACGGCAAGCTGGCCGAGGCGGCCGAGATGGCGCGGACCTGCACGGATCCGCAGTGCAGCCTCATCCTGGGGCGGGCGCTCTTCGGGCTGGGCAAGTTCGACGATGCGGCCGTTGCGTTGGCCAAGGCCAGGGGTCAGATCGACGGCCTCGCGGCGCACGCGGCGGTCTTGCAAGGCGAGGCGCTGCTCTTCGCCGGCCGCACGGGAGAGGCGCTGGAGCCGCTGCGGGCGGCCATCGCCTTCGAGCCGGCCGGGCCGGTGGCGCTGCGCGCGTCGGCGCTCCTGGCGGACGCGCTGCTCTCGCAAGGCGATCCGCGGGCGGCTTTGGAGCAGGCCGAGCGGGCCTCGGCGCTTCCGGGGCAGACGGCCGACGTGCGCGCCTCGATGGCTTGGGATGCGGCGCAGGCCCTGCTGGCCGAGGACCCCGCGCACTCTCATGCCGCTGCAGCCGCGCTGCGCGAGTTCTGGCTGCAGCACCCCGAGCATCCGGCGGCGGAGCAGGCGAGGTCGGCCGAGCTGGCGCTGCAAGCCGGCCTTCCCGACCCGGGCGGCAACGAGCTGCTCCATCGCGCCTCACGGCTTCTCTCGGCCGGGCTACCCGCCCAGGCAACCACCCAAGCCAAGGTCGCCGTCTCGCTGCTCACCGGTGAAAGCCGCGCCGAGGCCTTCCTGCTGGTCGCGCGGTCGCTCGCGGCCGAGGGCAAGCGCGGTGACGCGGGGCCTGCGCTCGAGGAGGCCGCGGCCCACGGCTCGCCGCGCATCGCCGCCACGGCCCAGATGCTGCTCGCGCGCGACCGTGCGCGCCGCGGCAAGGATCCCGAGGCCATCCGCCTGGCCGACGAGCTGGCGCGCAAGTACCCCAACGCGCCAGAGGCCGAAGAGAGCATGCTCTTCGTCTCGCGGCTGCTCATCGATTCTGGACAGCGCGCGCAGGCGCGGACGAGGTTGTCGAAGCTGGCCGCCCGCCGCAGCGGACCCAACGCCGACATCGCTCGCTGGACGCTGGCCTGGATGTCCTATCGCGACAAGCTGCGCGACGCGTCCGAGCGGTTCGCCGAGTTCACCGCCAGCGCCCAGAGCGATCAAGAGCGCGCGCAAGGTCTCTACTGGCAAGCGCGCGTCACGGGAAACACCGCGCTCTACCGGCGCGCGGCAGACCTCGACAGCCTGGGCTGGTACGGCATCCTCGCCCGGCAGCGGCTGGGCGAGCTGCACCCGGTCGACGCGCCCTTCCCGCCGCAGCGCATGACCGCCCTGGCCATTCCGGCCCGGCGCCTGGCTTTGGCGCTGCAGCTGGCCTCGCTGGGTCTCCTGGCGGAGGCGACCGCCGAGGCGGACTTCTTCGTGCGCGAGCATCCGGGCGACGGCAGCACGCCCGCCCTGCTCGTCTACGAGCGCGCGCGCCGCTACGATCGCTC